>JBDKFN010000117.1:0-3015 GCA_039798705.1 Bacteroidota bacterium | reverse complement strand
CTGTATCAAAGTCAATTAATAATTTCTTAGATACAACTGCGTATTGCGCAGGTGAATATGCTTATCAAATTAAAGCGGTATCAATTTGTAATGACACTCGATTTGATTCATGGAGCGATACAACTATAACTATTACAACAAGTGATTTAGATCAGCAGTTTGTTGATATTACTCGAACAACAGTTGTTAATGATAGTTATACACTTACGGAGTGGACTCCGCCATCTTATCGTTCGGATTTAATCACTAGTTATAATATTTATAGATCTACTGATCAGGTTAATTATAACTTGGTTGCAACCTTGCCTTCACAAGCATTGTCTTACGATGATAACAATGTTAATGTAGATGCGCAAAATTATTATTACAAAGTGGAAGTGGTTAATACTTGTAATATGGCAACTGTACAAGGACGTATAGGTTCTTCCATTTTATTGGATGTCTACGAAAGTGAAATTTCTAATATCCTTAAATGGACAAAGTACACCGATTGGGATTCAGGTGTAGAAAAATATGTAATTGAGAAATTAAATAATAATGGCGACTGGGAACAAATAAAAGTTGTTACAGGCGTTATTACTGAATGGGAAGAGGAGTAGTTCCTTTGTCTTTTGCTTTTCTAATAGCCACATTTAGCTCATATCCTATCAGCATCACAAGTGAGTTGATGTAAAGCCAAATCAATATGATGATTAAGGTTCCGATTGAACCATACACCTTATTGTATCTCCCAAAGTTGGTAACAAAATAATTAAATCCTAATGAGGTTGCAATCAATAGAAAGGTCGCTAGTGAGGACCCTGCAGTCACAAACTTCATTTTTTCTCTTTTTGATGGTCCGAAAAAATAAAGAATTGAAATAGCAGTAAAACATAATGTGACCAATATAACCCACTTTCCAACTTGAAGTAATAATAGATGGAAAATATTTTCTAATAATAGCTCCTTGCTGGTAATGTAGTAGTAAATTAATTCGCTGATAATAATTAGAAGGATTGCAACGATAACTAGTGTGGCAATTAGTAAAGTTATTCCAATAGATAAAAATCGTTGTTTCCATACAGGTCGATTATCTTTTCCATGGTAGCTTCTATTAAACCATCGCATGAGTGCCATGATACCATCAGTTGATACAAATAGTGCGAAGAAGAAACCAAATGAAAGTAAACCACTGTGCTGATGTCTTACAATATCTTCAATTGTATTATAGGCTGCTTCATAGGTGTTTCCAGGTAATAAAGTACTTATTAGTGAAAGTAATTTATCCTGAAAGTTATCAATGGGTATATATGGGATAAGGGTAAACAAAAAAATCACCGAAGGGAATAGCGCCAACAAAAAACTAAAGGCTAGTGATCTTGCTCTGGTTTGTAATTCACCTTCTTTAATTCGTTGAATAAAGAAAGTTGCAACAGAATAAAAAGGAATTCCTTCGAAGCCAGGTAGCTTTAACCTTTTTAAAAAGCTAATTAAAAGCTGCGCAGGCAATGAATTCAAAAGTTTATTCTTAAGATTTTTTAGCATTAGGTAATTTTTAAACTTAAGTCCAAACTCTTAACTGAATGTGTTAATGCTCCCATCGAAATAAAGTCTATTCCTTTAATTGCGTATTCCATTAAATTCTCTTTTGTAATTCCTCCTGACACTTCAATTTCGCATTTTGAATTAATTAGAGCAATAGCTTCTATTATTAAATCGGGTTTAAAATTGTCAAGCATGATTCTGTTGGGAATCCCAGTAGAAATTGCCTCTTCAATTTCACTTAAATTTCTTGTTTCAATTTCTATTGGAATAGACAAGTTGTTTTCCTTAACAAATTGTTTTGCTTTTAATAATGCATTCTTAATTCCTCCGGCACTATCCACATGATTATCTTTAATAAGGATCATGTCATATAAACCAAATCGATGGTTCGCTCCACCACCAATTCGTACTGCCCATTTTTCTATATGTCGGTTGAGAGGTGTTGTTTTGCGAGTATCTAAAATTTTAATTTCATACGGACTAAGTACACTTGCAAGTTCATTCGTTACGGTAGCAATGCCACTCATGCGCTGCATGCAATTCAAAACAAGTCGTTCTGAAATCAATATGCTTTGAATTTTACCTTCAACAATAAAAGCGATATCCCCAATTTTTATTTTATCACCATCATGCAGGTGTTGATGAAACACCAATGTATCGTCTACTTCTTGGAAAATTTGTTTTGCTAGTTCGATGCCCGCTAATACGCCATTTTCTTTAACAAGCAGCTTCGCTTTTCCTTGCTGATCTTTGTTGATAGTTGAAAGCGTTGTAAAATCTCCTTGTCCGATATCTTCTTGTAAAGATTGCTGAATAAAACTGGTAATGTCCATTTGAAGGAATTAAAGTACAAAGTAAATAAAAAAGGTTGCTATTTAAGCAACCTTCCTGTATTATTCCTTCATAAAGCGAAGTTCCTGTATGTTTACGCTACCTCCCGCGACTTTAAAGTAATAGTAAACTCTGTAATTTCCGTTAGAGGTGGAGAGATTTCCTATTGCGTATTTGGCTCCGTCTTTTGATTCTCCTCGATGAATGATTGAGAAAGACCTTGGCGTATTTTTGTTGAAAAAGTCCTTTAGAATCTGTTCAGCTTGTGCCTTACTATAGACATCTTCTTGTCCTATTAATGTTAAATCTACTGAGTTTGAGAAATATCTTGAAACCGATTTAGCATCTCCCGACCTGATTGCATTGGCAATGTCCTCATAAGGGTCTATAATAGAAGGTGCTGAAAAGAGCGAAAGAGGAGCAAATATTAAAATGAAAATCAAATTTTTCATAGCTACGTTTTATTTTCCGCTTCCAAATATCAAGCCATTAGGAATTTTAATCCGACTTCTTAAAGCTCATACAATAATAAGTGCATTTTTTGTATTTTTCAAAACTGAAAGCGGGATGTTTTCAACAAGAATTTATGAAGGTTAAGTTGATCTCAATACACAAAACGAATGCTGCCTGGATACAGAGTGGACTAACAGAATATAGTAA
>JBDKFN010000116.1:0-3152 GCA_039798705.1 Bacteroidota bacterium | reverse complement strand
GTATAAATAGGTCATTAAAAAAAATCTCAAATTCACAAAATCGGAATTTGAGATTTTAATGTTATTTGTATTAGACGTCGTAAATCGTAAATCTAAAATCGGAATTCAATATTACATATACGCTTCAATAGGTGCACAGGAACAAACTAAGTTTCTGTCGCCATAGGCTTCATCCACTCTTCGAACGGTAGGCCAAAATTTATTCTCAGCAATATATTCTAATGGAAACGCGGCGGCTTCTCTTGTGTATGGGAACACCCATTCGTCTGAAGTAACCATAGCTAGCGTATGTGGTGCATTTTTTAAAATATTTTGAGTATCTTCTTTTGAAGAAGCATTTATTTCTTTACGAATAGCAATCATTGCATCACAAAAACGATCTAATTCCGCTAAATCTTCTGATTCTGTTGGTTCAATCATTAACGTTCCTGCTACTGGGAAAGAAACTGTAGGGGCGTGGAAGCCATAATCCATTAAACGTTTTGCAATATCCGTAACTTTAATACCATTATCTTCAAATGCACGACAATCTAAAATCATTTCATGAGCCGCTCTTCCCATTTCACCCGAATATAAAATAGGATAATGCGCTTCTAAACGTGCTTTCATGTAATTAGCATTTAAAATAGCGTGTTTTGTAGCATTTGTTAAACCTTCTGCACCTAACATGCAAATATATCCATACGAAATTAAGCATACTAAAGCCGATCCGTAAGGCGCTGCAGAAATAGCAGTAATGGCTTGATCACCACCAACCTTAACAATTGGGTTAGATGGTAAAAAAGGCACTAATTTATCGTTAACACAAATTGGTCCAACGCCAGGTCCACCTCCTCCATGAGGGATAGCAAACGTTTTGTGTAAGTTTAAGTGACAAACATCTGCGCCAATAGTTGCTGGATTGGTTAATCCCACTTGCGCATTCATATTGGCACCATCCATATAAACCAATCCGCCATTTTCATGTATGATGTTTGTAATTTCAATAATTGAACTTTCGAAAACACCATGAGTTGAAGGGTAAGTGACCATTAAAGCCGCTAAATTAGCGGAATGTAATAAAGCTTTTTCTCTTAAATCTTCTACATCAATATTTCCTTCTGGAGTAGTTTTTGTTACAATAATATCCATACCAGCCATAGCTGCTGAGGCAGGATTTGTACCATGTGCCGATGAAGGAATTAAACAAACCGTTCTGTGTTTATCACCACGAGATAAATGGTACGCACGAATGGTCATTAAACCTGCATATTCGCCTTGTGCACCAGAATTAGGTTGTAATGTGGTACCTGTAAAACCAGTTACTTCATTTAATTGTTGTTCTAGTTTTTTAAGCAGGGTTAAATAACCTTCCACTTGATCAAGTGGTGCAAATGGATGGATATTATTCCAATTTGCCATTGATAATGGAAGCATTTCAGCAGCAGCATTTAATTTCATGGTACAAGAACCAAGTGAAATCATCGAATGGTTTAATGCTAAATCTTTACGTTCTAATTTTTTAATATAACGCATCAACTGACTTTCCGAATGATTGTTGTTAAATACATCGTGTTGTAAGAAAGTTGATTTTCTAATTAAATTTTCTGCTATAACAGTAGTTTCTACTAATTCTGAAATAGGTTCAAATGTTTTTTCTTTGGCTTCAGCGAAAATAGCCAGAATCTGATTAATATCAGAAATTGAAGTAGTTTCATTGAATGAAATTGAAATTGTATCGGCATCAATGTAGAAGAAATTTACTTCTTGTCTTTCTGCAATGGCTTTTACTTTTGCAGCATCTGCTTTTACATTTATAGTGTCAAAATAGGAAGTATTCGTTTGATACACACCAATTTTGTTTAAAGCTTCTACTGCCGTATTAGCTAAATTATGTACTTTATTTGCAATGTATTTTAATCCTTTAGGTCCGTGATAAACCGCATACATTCCAGCCATAACCGCTAATAAAACTTGAGCGGTACAGATATTTGAAGTAGCTTTTTCACGTTTAATATGTTGCTCACGTGTTCCTAACGCCATACGTAAGGCGCGATTTCCGTTTACATCAATTGAAACCCCAATAATTCTTCCCGGCATCGAGCGTTTGTATTCGTCTTTTGTAGCGAAAAAAGCGGCATGAGGTCCACCGTAACCCAATGGGATTCCGAAACGTTGTGAAGTTCCTACCACTACTGAAGCGCCCATTTCTCCAGGAGGTGTTAATTTTGCTAAAGATAAAATATCAGCAGCTACGGCAACTTTAATTTCATTTTCTGTTGCTTTTGCTATGAATGCAGTATAATCATGAACTTGTCCGAATTTTCCTGGATATTGAAGCATAGCTCCAAAAAAGTCTGATGAAAAATCAAATGTTTCATGATTTCCAACTACCAATTCTATATTAAGTGGCGTAGAACGGGTTTGTAAAACAGATAACGTTTGTGGTAAAATTTCTTCGGAAACAAAGAATTTAGACACATTATTTTTCTTTTGATCTCTTGTTCGAACATCAAATAATAAAGTCATTGCTTCAGCGGCAGCTGTACCTTCATCTAATAAAGAAGCATTTGCAATTTCCATTCCGGTTAATTCAATAACGGTAGTTTGGTAATTTAAAATAGCTTCTAATCGACCTTGTGCAATTTCTGCTTGGTAAGGCGTGTAAGCGGTGTACCAACCTGGGTTTTCAAAAACATTTCTTTGAATTACTGCAGGAACAATTGCTGGATGATAACCTAATCCAATGTATGATTTGAAAACTTTATTCTTTTTTCCTAATTCTTGAATATGATTTAAATACTCATGCTCAGTCATTGGTTTTTCCAAATTTAGTTCGTTTTTTAAACGAATATCTGAAGGAATAGTTTCGTAAATTAATTGATCTACTGAATCTACTCCAATAGTTTTTAACATATGGTTTAGGTCGTTTTCACCCGTTCCAATGTGTCTTAAAGCAAAAGCATCTGTTTTCATTATATATAAAAATAGGTTGTGTTTAAATTTGAGTACAAAAGTAATTATTAATCTGCTAAAATTTATTGCTTTTTTGTTGAATTTTTGTGATTTTTATCAACTAAAATAGCTTGTTATTAACACTTTGATTATTTTTGTTGAATGTTAGTTTTAAAACAAATTTTCAATTTATACATCAAAAGCAGTTTGCATGTTGC
>JBDKFN010000115.1:0-3186 GCA_039798705.1 Bacteroidota bacterium | reverse complement strand
CTCTAATACAATTTTTTGCTAAAAATACTAATTTTGGCATTATTTTCGAAAACTTTATTATTGATTTTATGTGACATTTCGTATAGATTCCCCGTACTTTTTCACCTATTATGATCACGCTTCGACCTAGACAAATTGTATTAGAAGCAAAAATTAAGGAAGCTTACCGCGACCTTAAGCTCAAGAATCCTAATAAAGCGCCAAAAATATGTGTTCAGGCACCCTGCGGATTTGGCAAAACTCCTTTAATGGTTAAAATGATCAAAGGAGCTGAAAGTAAAAAACAACAAATTTTATTTCTAGCCCCAAAAAAGGAACTAATCAATCAATGTTCTGAAATGCTTTTGAAAAATGGTATTACTCATGGTATTTTGAACGATCCTAAGCGGGGAAATGGTGGTGCATTAGTACAGTTATCTTGTCCTGAAACCGTTGCCAATCGTATTGAGAAATTTTTAAAACCATCAGGTGTCGTTGAGTTTGAAGGAATGAAGAAAGAATTATGGTATCCTAATCTTATATTTTATGATGAATGCCACGGATCTGCCTCTGCTACAGCGACTGCCGTTTTAGAATATTATGAAAAATCAGATTTATTTGGATTTTCAGCTACACCTTATCGAGACGATTTAAAAGGACTTGGTGAGTTATATGACGCTTTGGTTGAATCTTGTAGCATGAAAGATTTAATTGAAGATGGACTACTAATAAAACCGGATTATCATGTTTGTGAAGCCGAAATTACAACAACAGAAGCAATTACTTTCAATTCTGAGTCAGATGAAACCACTACTGATGAAGCGGATGTAGTAATTAATGCTGACATTATTCGAAATTTTAGAAATATTTGCGAAAAAGCGCAAACTGTAGTTTTTTGCTCATCGATTGATAAAGCCGAAGAAATTGCTGAAAAATTTCGCAAGTCTGGATTCACGGCGAATTCTGTTGATTCTAAAACTAAAACAAAGATACGAGATCAAATTCTAAAAGATTTTGATGACAAGAAGTTTCAGATTTTATGTAATGCGGTCCTCCTCAAGGAAGGTTGGGATTGCCCAGACTTAGAATGCGTAATCATTCTTAGAAAGCTCCAATCAAGAATTTTCTATCGACAAAGTGCCGCACGTTGTATGAGAACTTCAAAAAATAAGCCAAATAAAAAAGCTTATATTTTAGATTTTTTTAATAACGTAGAAAAATTTGACTTACCTTGGGAAGATGAAATTTACTCTCTTACAGAAACAGTTCAAAGTGATCCTTCCGATAAGGAACCTGAGAAAAAAAGTGACAAACCTAGTGTTTGTGACAAACCAGGATGTTTAACAATGTTGGATCCTGGAATTACGGTTTGTCCTGTATGCGGAACATCAAAACTTCGCGGAGAAAAGTTAGTAGTTGAAGCAGTAGCTGATTTAAAGAAAGTTGATGAGACTAAACTAGTTACTAAAAGTGACAAGCAGATAGAATATGATAAATATTGCGCAATGTGTATGGACAAAAAATGGAAGCCTAAATCAGTAGATGCTAAATATAAGCAGAAGTTTGGAGTCTGGCCGCGAGGAATGGTCCAATCTCCAAACTTTAAAAAATATTGTGACGAGTACAAACGTGCTGAGATCAATATGAAGATTAACATGCAACAAGAGTTTAGTGATACTCAATTTATAACATAGCTCCTATTACCACTTATGACAAAAAACAAAGAACCTGAAGAACTCAACGAAATTCCAATTTTTTGGGCAGAAGAAGAAAAAACAAGACAAAGCAAATATGGACCAAGAGTCAATACACCGATTACAAACTCATTAGATACTAACAAACAATCCATTAATCATATGGGTGAATTGTTTCTAAGTAAATATACTGTTACAAAAGATGCCCGCAAAGGAGCATATATTTACAATGGTAGATATTGGCAGGATGTATCTGTTGATTATTTACAGTCACTTGCAATGAATTGCGATTCTTATACACACACTACGGAAGGTCGAAGAAAATCAACAGTAGCCTACGCCTTAGATCGATCTTGTCAATTAAAAATTGATTGGAATTTAATTCCAAATGAAGAAATTGCTTTTTATGATTGTGTGTACAACATTGTTAGTGACACTAAACGACATCATCAATGGGAAGATTATCTAAACAACGTAACTCCACATAAATATCAACATTGGATGAAATGTCCTTTGTGGATGAATTGTTTGGATGATTGGTTTGAAACCGAAGATAAAAAATTAGCATTTCAAGAATTTTTTGGATACTTATTGTGTTCGCACGCCAAGTATAAAACCGCAATGTTATTACTTGGCGAATCGGATGCAGGTAAATCAGTTCCATGTGAAATTGCAAAACATATGGTGGGTGTGGAATTTACGTGTTGTGTAAAACCAGAAGATATGAATGATCCTAAGTTGACAGCTCCTCTTAAAGAGAAAAAATTAAACTTAGTAACAGAATTATCATCTGCATCTCAGTTATCGGATGGTGGATTTAAGCAGATTATTTCAGGCGAAGGTATTCAGGTAGATAAAAAATTCGTATTAGTAGAAACAATCATTCCTACAGCAAAGCATATTTTTGCAACAAATGTTTTGCCAGAAATTAGAGATATGAGCAATGGTGTTTACAATCGTCTAATGATTATTCGCTTTAATAAGATCGTAGATAAATCTAAACAAGATCCTGATCTTCAAGAAAAACTTAAAAAAGAAATTGAAGGCATCATCGTATGGGCAGTTGAAGGATTGAAACGACTTGTCGCTAATAATGGTAAATTTACTGTAATTGCCGAAAGTAAGAAATTACTAATTGAGTATAAAATTTCACAGAATCCGATTTTGAACTTCATCGAAACATCAGATGAAGTTGAAAAAGATCCTGAAGGAATGGTGCCCTTAGACCAGTTTCGAGCAAGATTTGAAAAGTTTAAAGGTGGTAGAGAATGGACACAACCAGCAGTAGGACGAGCAATGAAATCATTAGGTTACGAATCAATTTCTAAAAATAGTAAGAGATACTATAAAGGATTGAAGTTTAAAGAACATCGTAATGTTATAACAAATAACGTGCCACCTGATACGTTATTTTCTGAATCTGAAAAAGCTCCTGATGTGGAATGGGTTTAAGTAAACATGAGTGAAATACTATTAAACATAGGTATTTCTATAATAGTATATAGTATAGGGA
>JBDKFN010000114.1:0-3236 GCA_039798705.1 Bacteroidota bacterium | reverse complement strand
AAATCAATACTTTTCGTTTGATTCGAATTAAAAAAATCTCGTTGTGATTGTATGAGTTGCTTCATAATTTAATTTAGCATACCAGAATTCGTGTCTTTTTTCGAATTGGATACTTTAATAAACTAAAAATACTTAAATAATTGAATTCATTTAAGATTAAACTGAATTTTAAGCTATCGTGAGTTTATACTTATTGTTACCCTTCTATTTGCACTCCTAACATCCATTAACCGATTAGAGACAGCAATTTTTCTAGTTTCAGGTTTTGATTCACCAAAATTAGCCGTATCAATTAACGTTGGATCGAACCCTTTTTTAATTAAATAGGCGGCCACAGCTTGAACTCTTTTTCTACTAAGTGACATATTATATAGAATTGAACCTAAATCATCGGTATGACCTTCCAAATATATATTCAGCAATTTTATATCTGAAATTCCTAAAATATAAGTATCAAGGAATACTTCATTCTCTTTCGTTAATTCCCAAATATTGTTTGAATAATAAAGACTGTAAATCGGAAAAATCAATTTCGAAGTTGTATCAGAAACTTCACTAACATTTTTTTGAGCATAAAGTGGTGTGAGCTTTAAAATGAAAAAAAATAGTATAGCAATTTTAAAATGATAAGAATTTATTTTCATTTATAATTCAGTTCATAGAATGTATATTAACTATTTCTTTAATTTGCTTTCATAAATAGCAATCCAATCTTTTACACTCATTTTTGTCATTAACTCACCAATGAGCTCGTAAGGAATTTCATCAAACTTTTTAAATCGTATACAACTCTTTCCCATATCTAATTTTTGCTTGCTGTGTTTTGGATATTCAGCAACAAACCAATCAAATAGTTTTGGGTCTAAGTATATGCCCATGTGATAAAAATTGATGGTGTTTTTTTGTGAAGCTAAACCAGCAAATGGAAGTGGTTCAATTGGCTTGCAATGGTATCCTGCAGGGTAAATATTATGTGGCACCACATAGCCTAAACCTCCATAACTAATGCCAGCTTCAAAGCCCTTTGGTAAATTTTTTACAATGGTTTCGTGCAGTTTATTAAAAGCTACCAACCTATCTGGTGGAACATTATTTAAAATTTCTTTAACTGTATTACCCGATGCTTTCATAGTTTAACCAAATAATTTCCATTAGCAACCGCCAGTTCGTGGAGCACGTTTATAAATAACCTTCCCTCCCTTTGCGATATAGTCTCCTGCTACAATAGCGTATGCGTATTTAGGCGCATGGGACACATTACGACTTCTAATGATAATTTTATCATTCACTTTTAGCGCATGTAATTGAGCAAATTCATTTTTGACCTGATTCGGCTGTTTGCCTATTTTTTCTGGACCAAAAGCAAGAATATAATCTTCTCCTTTTATTTTCACCATTATTCCAAAACCTAATCTTGATCCAGGAGGAAGCGTTAGTGATGTTACGATAGCATCTATATTTGAAAAATCTTTAATAGACTGCTTTAGTTTAGCCTCAGCGGCATACACTTTTTTACCTGCTGCTGATGCCTGCCATTTTTTGTAATATATCCCTGATGGGGTTGCCTCCCATTGCTCCATTGCAGCATTTCTTTTTTCAGCAGAAAACGGATTTGAAATTGACTTTTTAGGCTTTTTGTTTTCTGTGTTAGCAAACGTAAAACTGCTTATCATTAAAATCAATAAGCACAATGCGAGCATGTTTTTTTTCATAATCAATGATATTGTATATATAAATTTAATTCCCTTTTCTTCTTTTCTGCTCCGTAACAATTAAACTCAACTCTCTTCCCATTTGGCCTGCAATGGCGGTGTTTTCTTCTGCCCTACGGAATAAATATGGCAACACTTTTTTAACTGGACCGTATGGCACATACTTGGCTACATTATAGCCAGCCATCGATAAATTAAAACTCAAGTTATCGCTCATGCCTAGTAATTGTGAAAAATAAATACGACGGTCATTTTTAGCAATTTGATTTTGAGCCATTAAGTTTACTAAATGCATCGAACTTTTTTCGTTGTGTGTACCTGCGCAAATACTTATATCTGCTATGTTTTCTACACAATAAGATAAAGCAGCATCGTAATCTGCATCCGATGCATTTTTATTTGGTTGAATAGGATCTAAGTATTTTTTATCTGCAGCACGCGCGCGTTCTTTTTCCATGTATGCACCACGCACCAATTTAATTCCAAAGAACAAACCTGCTGCTTTTAATTTTTGATGTGCAGCTTTCATCGCAGCCAATCTATCGTGGCGGTAAAACTGATAGGTATTAAAAACTATTGCATCTTCTTGATTAAAATGAGCCATCATATGATATGACAATTCATCGATACTGTTTTGAATCCAACTTTCTTCTGCATCTATAAAAATACGCACCTTCGCATCGTAGGCGGCTTTACATATTTGATATATTCTATTACTTACTCGGTCGTATTCTGCTTGCTCTGCTGGGCTTAAACTTTGGCCTGCATCCATTTTTTCTAACAATGCAAAACGAGCTAAACCTGTAACTTTAAAAACACCAAAAGCAATTTTTGAATCTCCTTTAGCACGTGCAATGGTTGCAATTGTTTCCTGCATGGTTGCATCAAAGCTCGATTCGTTTTCTGCACCTTCAACAGAATAATCTAAAATTGTACCAATATTGAATTTCGCTAATTGTTCAATAGTCGTATTACAAGAATCGATTGATTCTCCACCACAAAAATGCCTGAATATAGTTGCTCTAATTATTGGTGCAACTGGCAAACCAATTGCCATTGCAAATGTTGTAATTGGCGGACCAATTTTTACAAGCAAATTACTGCTAATTGCTTTGAACAACCAATAAGCACGATTTAAGTCAGCGTTACTCTTTCCAGAAAAAGCAATTTCAGTATTCGAAAAATTGAGATTGGTAGGCATTTTTATAGGTATTAAGACATCGGCTAATTTACGATTTCCTATCAAAAAGGAGGGTTTTTTTGAATAAAATAAAGCCCAGAAATGATTTTATTTAAGCATTATATATGTTAATTTGCACCATAGAATATGACAGTAAATACAGCAATTAAAGGATTAGACCAATGGGGCTTAGCACCAAGCAAAATGCTCTTGATTTCAGGGCCTTGCAGCGTCGAGTCTGAAAATCAAATCGCACAAACTGCAGCAGAATTAGCAAAACATTCGGTTCAAATTTTAAGAGGTGGCATTTGGAAACCCCGAACAAGACCTGGATCCTTTATGGG
>JBDKFN010000113.1:0-3469 GCA_039798705.1 Bacteroidota bacterium | reverse complement strand
AAAAACAATTACTTTTAATTCGCCCGCAATTGGCATTATAGATGCAACAGGTGCTTTGAATTTTTTAGGAGATAAACATATCCAATCAAAACTGCCACTCAGTGGATAGGCACCAGATGTTTCTAGAAATATTTGAATACCCGCAGCTTTTAAAGCTGTTGTTAAATTTTCTAAGTTATAGAGTAATGGTTCACCACCGGTAATTACCACAGCTTTAGATGGGTGTTTTAGCGCGTTAGCAACAATATCTTCTACTTTAGTGAGTGGATGCAAGGCGGCATCCCAAGATTCTTTTACATCGCACCAATGACATCCAACATCACATCCACCTAGTCGAATAAAATATGCTGCTTTTCCCGAATGAAAGCCTTCACCCTGAATAGTGTAAAAAGATTCCATTACGGGTAATAAAGAACCATCTTCTGGTAAAGTGTTTTGCATATTTATTTATTGGTAAAATTCTTTTTTTGCAGCGGATAAAGTGTTTTTCAACAATGATACAATGGTCATTAAACCAACTCCACCCGGAACAGGTGTGATATAAGATGCTTTCTCTTTTACATTTTCAAAATCAACATCACCATATAATTTAAAGCCAGATTTTGTTGTGCTTGATATTTCCCTATTCATTCCAACATCAATTATTACAGCGCCTTCTTTTACCATATCAGCGGTTAAAAAGTTTTTCTTTCCAATGGCAACAATTACAATATCTGCATCAAGAGTGAATTTTTTAATATCTGGTGTTTTGCTGTGACATAGCGTAACCGTGCAATTGCCGGGTTCAGCATTGAGTGACATTAATATGCTCATAGGAGAACCTACAATTTGACTACGGCCAATTACTACACAGTGTTTACCAGTAGTTGCAAGTTTATATCTTTCTAATAATAGCATGATGCCATTTGGCGTTGCAGAAATATAACAAGGTAAATTTTTATTCATTCGACCAATGTTAATCGGATGAAATCCGTCAACATCTTTTTTAGGATCGATGGTTTCTACCACTTTTGCAACTGAAATATGCGCAGGCAAGGGGAGTTGTACAATTAACCCGTCAATGCTATCGTCTTGGTTAATTTCTGAAATCTTTGCTAATAAAAATGCTTCAGTAATATTTGCATCGTATCGAATTACGGTAGAGTCAAAACCAACTTCTTTGCAATTCTTTTCTTTGCTATTGACATAAGTTTCACTAGCGCCATCTTCACCAACTAGAATGGCAACTAAATTAGGCGCACGCATACCCGAAGCTTTCATTTGTGCTACTTCTGCTGCAATTTCTAATTTAATTTCTGAAGCAATTTTTTTGCCATCTAATAATTCCATTGTTTTTTTTAGTCTAATTTAAGTACCGCCATAAATGCAGATTGTGGTATTTCTACACTTCCAACTTGACGCATTCTTTTCTTACCTTCTTTTTGTTTTTCAAGTAATTTTCTTTTACGAGAAATATCACCACCATAACATTTTGCAGTTACATCTTTACGCAATGCTTTTACCGTTTCTCTTGCAATAATTTTTGCACCAATAGAAGCTTGAATAATAATTTCAAATTGTTGACGTGGTATTAACTCTTTTAATTTTTCGCAAATTTTCTTTCCGAAATCGTAAGAGTTACTTCTGTGAATTAAGCTAGATAGGGCATCTACAGGTTCGCTATTTAATCTGATATCCATTTTAACTAAGTCAGATTTTCTATAACCTATTTGATGGTAATCAAAAGATGCATATCCTTTAGAGATTGTTTTTAAGCGATCGTAAAAGTCAAAAACAATTTCACCCATTGGCATTTCAAAAATTAATTCAACTCTTTCTGAAGTCAAATAAGATTGATTGATGATGAATCCGCGTTTGTTAATACAAAGCGACATTACCGGCCCAACAAATTCTGACTTTGTAATAATAGTTGCTTTAATATAAGGCTCTTCAACAGCTTCTAATTTACTTGGGTCAGGTAAATCTGAAGGGTTATTAACTTGTAATTCTTCTCCTTTAGTGGTATAGGCCACATATGAAACGTTCGGTACGGTTGTAATAACCGTCATGTTGAATTCACGTTCTAAACGCTCTTGGATAATCTCCATGTGAAGCATTCCTAAGAAACCACATCTAAACCCGAAACCCAATGCAGCCGATGATTCTGGTTCGAACACCAATGAAGCATCGTTCAATTGTAATTTGAACATGGCTTCTCTTAGCTCTTCAAAATCTTCTGTATCAACCGGAAAAATTCCAGCAAATACCATTGGTTTTACATCTTCAAAACCTTGAATGGCTTCGCCAGGATTTGCAACATGTGTAATGGTGTCTCCAACTTTTACTTCACGAGCTTCTTTAATTCCGGAGATAATATATCCAACATCACCCGTAGATAATTTTGCTCTTGGTTCTTGGTTTAATTTTAATACACCAATTTCATCTGCATTGTATTCGCTACCTGTTGCAACAAATTTTACTTTGTCTCCTTTTTTAATTTCTCCATTGACAACTTTGAAATAGGCAATGATGCCTCGGAAAGAATTAAATACAGAATCGAAAATTAACGCTTGAAGTGGTGCAGCCGCATCTCCAACAGGAGCAGGTACTCTATCGACTATAGCTTCTAATATTTTATCTACACCTAAACCTGTTTTACCAGATGCAGGAATGATATCTTCTCTTTTACAACCTATTAAATCTACAATTTGATCTTTCACTTCTTCTGGCATTGCACCAGGTAAATCCATCTTATTTAAAATAGGAATAATTTCTAAATCGTTTTCTAATGCGAGGTATAAATTAGAAATAGTTTGTGCTTGAATTCCTTGAGATGCATCAACAATTAACAACGCGCCTTCGCATGCAGCAATTGACCTAGATACTTCATATGAAAAATCCACATGACCAGGAGTATCAATTAAATTAAAAACATATTGTTCTCCATTTAAATGATAGTTCATTTGAATGGCATGACTTTTAATGGTGATTCCTCTTTCACGTTCCAAGTCCATGTCGTCAAGCAATTGTGCTTGCGCTTCTCGCTTGGTAATTGTTTCTGTGAATTCTAATAAACGATCGGCCAAAGTACTTTTACCATGGTCGATGTGTGCGATAATACAAAAGTTTCTAATATTTTTCATTCAGGCGCAAAGATAGGATATTTTGCCAATCTGAACGGCCTAAAGGCTTAAAAACTATAAGGAAAGATTGTGTGGATGAATAGCTTGAAAACAAAAAAAGCCTGCAAATATGCAAGCTTTATTTTGTTAAGTCGGGGCGGCAAGATTCGAACTTGCGACCTCCTGGTCCCAAACCAGGCGCGATGACCGGACTACGCTACGCCCCGAGCTCCTATTGGAGGTTGCAAATGTAAGAAAAAATATTGTGGCCGCAATTCTTTTTTCAAATACTAGGCTTATAGATTGATTTTCAAGCTAAAAAACTTTTGATAAGATTTTGAGCGGAGCTTCGCAACTTGGGTTGGGAT
>JBDKFN010000112.1:0-3512 GCA_039798705.1 Bacteroidota bacterium | reverse complement strand
TCCTTATACTGATCATTATCGATAATATTTTGAATTTTATTTCTTAAAGTATTTTGCATGAAGTGAAATTAGAATTTGAATTTATATTTTTTTAATATGTTAATAAATTAAAATGTATTGAAATTCAAGAGTTAGGTAAAATGGTTTTAGGTGAACGCAAAATCATTTCTGACATTGCTTTGCACTTAAAATAAATTTACTTGATAAAAATAATGAGTGTAAACACTTACTCAAAAAAGCTGCAAGCTTGCAGAAAGGAACCCTTTAAATTAATCAATCGTCATTTCGACTTCGCTCAATGAACGATTTAATTTCACTTCTTAGTTAAGCATAGAGAAAAATAAAGCCAATTATTTTCAATTTATCATGTAGTAAATCAGCACCCCATAAATAACAATCGGTACAGCAACACAAATCCATACCGAACTAGCTACATAATTACTCCCGTATTTATTAAACGAATTCAGGAACATTTCTGAAAATTTGAATAAGTCATCACAAAAAAGTCGAAAATTCTTTATTGCTAACCAAAATAACAAATAGAAAATACCGCCCACAATTGCGCAATAATGAAATCCCAAAATAGCATCCAACATCAACAACCATGAATAAGGAATCATAAAATAATAAACGATGATATTCATCTCGTTGTAGGTGCGGCCAGTCACACGCCCCATTAGCCATAAGGCACCGGCTACGATTCGAAAGATGGTTTTGAGCATTACTTAATTCTTCAGTTAATCGTATTTAAACACATAAAAATTATTTTTTCTGAATATTTTCTTCCAACCTAACATTCCAAGCTTCAAATCGAAATTTAGTGGTATCTGAACTAAAAATATCTCTTTCAAAAGTAGCAGTATCGCAAGCTTTCTCTTTAGTATCACTAATATAGTAACCATTCATTTCAGAATCGTAAAAAACTGTTACAGTGTCACCTTTCTTAACTGGCAAGCTATCTACATTTTCAACCATGATTGTAGTGTTGTTTATTAACTTGACACCTCTCCAACTTGAAGAGAATTTAACTCCATTTTTATTTGGCCAAAAGAAATAGAAAAACATAATACATACATTAACAACTAAAAACACATTTGAGCCCCAGTCTTTTTTAAAATTCATTTCAATACAATTTTATTTTATAAATCACAACTAGTATAAATCAATAAATCTAAATATTAGAATTAAACATTGAACAACAACATTACCTATATGAGAATAAAACTATTATAAACTTCTCATAAAAGCAACAATTCAGAATCAATGTAAAAAAATTGTTTTGAGCATAAATCAATACTCGCCAAATTCCTTAATCGCCTCTTTCAACTCCTTTATTCGATCCATTGTCACGCTTTCCAAACAACCAGAATAAATCATCGGTTGCATACTTCCACCTTCATAAAACGATGCTTCAAAATTACAATGAGAATCACGGTATTTTATCCAATCATTTTCTGCTTTTATAAGTGACGCTTTACCTTTCTCATCTAACTTCGACATAAGTACTTTATACACTTTATTCAATTCAGCATCTGCTTTATAATACCCTTGGGCAGCCGTTTGGTTCATTTCAGCTTGCGTTTGAGCGTTTGTTCTGCCAACAAACAACGAAAATACGAATACAACAATTAGATTTTTCATTTTAAAAAGATTATAAATTAATGAAATTTAATATTTTAATAATTACACATACTCCCTAAAACACCACCTCCCACACGCCCTCTTTACTAATCACTCTACCTATCGGAGCTAAGCAAGACTCAGGAATATTGTTTTCTTTTAAAAGAGCCACTAACTTATCTATCGCTTCAGGTGCTACCGCTATTAAAAGTCCACCGCTGGTTTGTGGATCGCAACCTAAATGCAGTACATCCGCACTTGGCTCCTGAACTCTATCTCCATAACTGTTCCAGTTCCTATATGTAATTGCAGGAATAGTATATTGTGCAAGGTATTTATCTACATTCGGTAATACAGACCACGACTTCGTATCAATCAATGCAGCTAATTCAGTTCCCTCTAACATTTCCAATAAATGTCCGAACAAACCAAATCCTGTAACATCTGTAAGTGCATGGACTCCTTTTATTGATGGCAACAAAGCTCCAATCGAGTTCAATCGGCACATCGATTCAATTGCATTATTTAAATCTTCATCACTCGCCTTTCCCATCTTATGTGCCGTTGTAATTATTCCTACTCCCAAAGGTTTTGTGATAAATAATAAGTCACCCTTTTGTATACCTTGGTTGGTTAGTATTTTATCTCGTTGAACTAATCCGTTAACTGCTAAACCAAATATCGGCTCCGGACTATCAATCGTATGTCCGCCCGCAATAGGAATTCCTGCAGCATCACAAACTTCTACAGCTCCTCGCATTACTTCTGAAGCTAATTCAGCAGGTAATTTATCGATTGGCCATCCCAATATTGCCAACGCCATTATTGGCTTTCCTCCCATTGCATATACATCACTAATTGCATTTGTCGCAGCTATCTTTCCAAAATTAAAAGCATCATCCACAATAGGCATAAAAAAATCAGTAGTGGATACTAGCGCTTGCCCATTACCTAAATCCATTACTGCCGCATCATCATTCGTTGCATTTCCAACAATCATGTTCGGAAACTGCAATTTACTTTTTGCTCCACTTAAAATAGACGACAGGACAGCAGGAGAAATTTTACATCCGCAACCATAACCATGACTAAATTCAGTAAGCTTTACTTTATTCTCCATTTTACAACTCCTTCTTTCTATTAATTATTTTTCGAATACCCACCTCTTTTTCTTCCCAACTAAAATCCACTTCGGCTACTTTTTTGTTTTCCTGACTCATTCCAGAATGCTGATAGGTCTTGTCGTAATATTCTAACATTTTAAACACCCAATTACGGATATCCCCTCCCGTTAGGTATTGTATTGCTTCTTTTGCATGCTGAGGCCCCATCCTTCTGGAAACATCCTGCGTTTTTTCAATCAATATTTCAGCATCAAAAATTCCATATTCTTGAAGAATACGATTCGTTCGCGTCTCTAAGGAAACATTAACCGTAAGCTTAGATGCTGTTCGAATTTGCTCAAATAATAATGGAGGTATTTGATTCCTTCCAATATGACGACTTTCATTTTCGATCCAAATAGGTTCAGCAGAATTTGTATCAGACAATATCCATGAAACGTGATTCTCAAAATGCTCTTGCGCGAACTGCGGCTCTTGACCTAAAGCACCAAATGCGGAACCTTTATGATGCGCAATGCCTTCGAGATCGATAATATGTTCTCCTTCCTGTGCTAATAAATGAAGCATTTCTGTTTTACCTGAGCCAGTCCTTCCTCCCAACACAATGTAATTTCTTTGTTGCGAATACTGATCAATCACCCAATGACGAAATGTTTTATAGCCACCTTTGAGTAATGTGACTTTAAATCCAGCCATTTGTAATAACCACGCTAAAATATTCGAGCGCATCCCTCCTCTCCAGCAATAAACCATCACCACTTTATCGGG
>JBDKFN010000111.1:0-3593 GCA_039798705.1 Bacteroidota bacterium | reverse complement strand
GTAGTCATATAAACGTACATCTCATCTTTCTTTGGTCGCCAGTTAATAGACGTTTGCTTGCCTTGTGCATCTGGAAATCCAACACCTGCAATCATTTCTTTTCTTAAATCGAATGCAGCATTTTGCATATTCGTTGAATCAATGAAGAATACAATTTCTTTCGAGGTGCTAGATGAACTTAAGTAATCAACTTTACCATCGCCTAATAATCCTGCATAACTTAAGTCGATGTGATTAGTGAATGTTCCTTTACCACCATACATCGGATATCCTTCACTGGGCGAGTTACGTTCAAATCCGAAGGAGTAATCAGGACGAATAACTGCCATCTCTTTGATGTCAGGAAATATTCCGCCCGATACAAACGTACCTGCGAACTTCATTCCTCCAGATGAGAAGTTATCTAAAGAATCAATTGTAAATGGTTCAATTTTGAAATAGAATTTATCTCGATCATAAACACCACCGTAAATAGAAGGATGATCATAATAAACATACGATTCTTTATCACTCACAAACTTCGGATACTGAGAATAACTTTTCCTACTTGATTTATTATTTAGACTATCGATGTATAAAACACCAGATACATTTTGCAAGGTGCTTTTTAATGGAATTAATTTCGGATTACCATTTTCATCAAGTTCATTATCGGAAACAACTTTCAAACGAATAGAATCAATCGTAGCTAAATTAAATTTAAACTGATCGTAAATGAATTCGAATTTCTTTCCGAAGAAATCAGAACGGCCTGCATGCACTTTTCCTGAGAATTCAAAGTCGCGGTTTTTCTTTAACTTGATTTGTTGATTTTCTGGCGTTACCCAAACAGCTTGCGTATCACTTAAAAACACTCTCGATACACCTTCCATATCTAAATCAAAATTCAATAGATTTAGTTTTGCATTTGGTTTTGCGGAGATGACAGAACTAATTTCAATTTTATCATAATCGATTTTTTCTGTTTTCGCTTCGAGATAATAAACTACTTTATCTTTTGCTACGGCACTGGATGTTTCTGCATCATAAGTAAGGAACCCTTTGTTCGCTAAAAAAATCATCAATGATTTAGCCTCTGATTCTGCCACGCCTAGCATCTGCGCAAGCGTAGCCGAATAAATGACATCACCATAACTTCTATTGTATTTATAAATTAACTGAAGAGGATTGTAATCGCTCAAGCCTTGCAATTGACGAAAACGATCATCCGAAAATAAATTTTCTGATTCCAGCCACATCTTACTTTCACCAGCACCAGAAATCATTTTTAATTCCATCAGTGGATCATCAATCTTCCAATAAATACCATCTACGTAAATATCTACTTTGTGAAATGAATTATAGAAAGGCATACTCATACCAGTTGAGTTATCTATAATCAAACTTACCTGACGATCTTTATTAACATATTTAAAATCCAACGAAGGGTGATAGATACTATCGTTTTCAAAATAAATAATAGCAGTTGCATTTTGTGCGCTTAATCGCTCAGGACGAACCACGAAACTTTTACATTGTACACTTAATTGAATTTTGTTATTACGCTTAAAGTTTAATGTTGCTTTTTGGTCTTTCGAACCTGCACCAATCATCTTTGCACCTTGTTGTGAGAAGCCTCCAACATAGTCCGCATCCTTAATTAATTCTTTAATGGTAAGATTCGCATCGTAACTCTGAAAGCGCGGATAAGTAGCATTACTTGAGTCCGCATTCGCTAAAATTTTATCTGTTACTTTTCCTGTCAATGCTGTTTTGAAATATTTTTTATTGTAAAAATCAGCTGAGTCAGATGAATAAATGCTACTCGTAACATCGATGATTGTATTCTTTAAATTAGCATATGCTTCTTCCTCGGGAATACCAGCTCGTATCCAATTTATTTTACCACCTGTGCCGTAGAATTTTTTAATCAATGGGTAGTAAACTCCTTGAATATTATAAATTATACTGCTATCTGATTTGGCATAACAGGTTAGCGTCATAGCAGGAAAATTTACTTTTGGAACAGAGTCGAAATCAAAAATAAAATTACCTGTGCCTGCTGACCATTTTGTCGAAGAAGATTGATATAAAATATTTCCACTAAATAATCCAGAACAAATTTCAATATAGTCGCTATAATATTTTGTTTTGCCATACAGCATTTTATCAAGACTGTTATGCCATTTAGTAAACATATCACCTGACTTTCCTGATTCAGAAAATCCGATTAATGCTTCGATGTAATTACTAAAATCTGGAAAAGGTTTTAGTCGTTTTTTGAGCATGTCGTTACATGTCTTGACAACTGTTGCTTGTTGATCAGCTGTAAACTTCGGTTGCTCTATCCATACTAACTCAAATCGATCTGTAAGCTTTTCCGTTTCTTTTTTGTTCGTTAGTTCTAAGTATGCTTTTATTTCCTTGAAAAATGTTTGCGGTTCAGCAGAAAAAGGTTTCTGAACTTGAGAAAATCCAATGAACGGAATCAGTAAAAAAAGAGATAATATTAATTTTTTCATTCTTTATTATTGTTTTTTGAAAGTGGCGCAGCACCAATCGTTTTGCGACGTATGTTGTAAATAGTCAAGTTTGTATTCAGCAGCTTTGCTTTTGATAACGGATAAATCCGAAACATAATATCCACTTGTGATTAATAATCCACAAGAATTTAAAGCCGCAGCATATTTTTCTACATCGTTCAGAATAATATTTCGATTGATGTTGGCTAAGATGATATCGTATGATTTCCCTTCAAATAATTCACTGCTTCCAAGTGCAACTTCAATTTTAGGAAAACCATTTCGTTGGGCATTATCAATAGAATTTTCAACAGAATTCGGATCATTGTCAATAGCATAAGCAGATGAAGCTCCGAGTTGCATTCCTAGAATGGCAAGTATTCCTGTTCCGCAACCCATGTCTAACAACGACTTATTTTTAAAATCGATATCCAACATTGCTTCCATTACTTGTGAAGTAGTTGGATGGTGGCCTGTGCCAAATGCCATTCGAGGTTGCACAATGATTTCATGTGGGTAGGAAGGATTGGCTTCGTGAAATTCAGCCCTTACATAAATTTTGTTGCCAATGATTTCCGGCTGATAATTTTTCTCCCATTCGGCATTCCAGTTTTGCCAAGGAATTTCTTGAATAGTATAATTAATCTCGCAATTCATTGCTTTAACGCCCTCGATAATCTCAATCACTTCATCTTGTTTGTAATTGCTTGTTTGAATGTATGCTTTAAAGCCCTGAGGTGTTTCTTCAAACATTTCAAATCCAACTTCACCTAATTGATAAGTAAGCATTTCGCCGAATAATTCGACAGGATTTAGTTGTAGGTTTAATTCTGTATAGTTCACGATTTAAAAATACCGTTTTTGCAAGGGGAGAAACAGAGGGGTCCCACGATGTTTTCAACATTTTTATCAAATAGTATTTTAACAATTTGTCAGTAATAACCGTGAATTAAATCATGAAATACTGCATTTTTATCTCATTACTTCTTGATTATCTTCGTAGCGTATATTTTTATTTATGAACCGAACACTTATTACCAATATAAAAGGACTCGTTCAGGCAAACAGAAGTCATGTGATTATGGGAGCCGA
>JBDKFN010000110.1:0-3654 GCA_039798705.1 Bacteroidota bacterium | reverse complement strand
AACATTTAAACCAATTATTTATATCACAGGAAATTTAGCAAATAAAAATAATTGTGAATACCATGTAGTCAATGTTTCATTTACGACTGAAGACATTTTAGTTTTAACAATGAAATCAGATCCTCGAAATGCATGTTACTTAGATGATTTAAAACAAATAAATATAGACCTTAGTAAAGTTGATTTTAAGCGCACCAATTCTGTAGAAACTACACAAAGGGTTTTGTTATATCCAGAAAAAATGGAAAGCCCATTCGAGTTAATGTATGGCGCAAAAAGTCAAATGAATCATATCAAATATTTGCCATTTAATGTAATAATTGCATTTGATAAAGGGGCTACTTACGAGCCTAATTTAGCTACTCGACTTGCAAGAGCTCTTTTAAAGCTAAACCAACTGATACCTAAATCAAATTCAAGCAAAGAATTGTATTAAAAAAACCAAATTTCACCTCAAATTTCATCGTTTTTTACCAAAAAAAACTATATTAGGTCTTCAAAAATTTAGACCCTTTATGAAATTGAACATTAAACATCTATTATTGATTGCATTTTTTTCATTCAATAGTTTAGCCATTGCAAATGCTAACGAAAAATTGTGGAATGATGCGAATCAAAATGTTGCAGGCCAAAAATATAAATCAGCAATGCCAGAAAAATTTAGATCTGTGCAACTTGATTTCAATGGTGTAAAAAAATTATTGGCGAATGCGCCAATTCAAAATACTTATAGTACCAACAAAGCAAAAGGTATAGAAATTTCATTGCCTATGCCTTATGGTGGTTTTGAAAGCTTTTATGTTATGCAATCTCCAATGATGGAAGATGAATTGGCTGCAAAATATCCAGAGATCAAAACATTTACTGCAATTGGTGTTGATAATCCTGCTCATATAGCAAAGTTAGACTTTGGTGCAATGGGATTTAATGCAATGGTATTATCGCCAGAGGGCAGGTATTTCATAGATCCTTTATATGTGAATAACACTAACGATTACATCGTTTATTTCAGAAGAGATTTACCATCATGGGCTAATACATTTAATTGTTCTGCAATTGCAGACGAACAGTTTGAGTTAGAAAATAAAAATAGGGTAGAAGATTATTTAGCTAAATCAAATTCAACGGTTATTACTTACAGAGTATATCGATTAGCTTTAGCGTGTACAATTGAGTATGCAAAAGCCGCAACAGGTTTATCCGCTCCAACAAAAGCACAAGCACTTGCAAAAATGGTTACTTCAATGAATCGTGTGAATGGAGTTTATGAAACTGAAGTTGCAGTTCATATGAATTTAGTAGCAAAAAACGATACGCTTGTTTTTGTTTCAGGCACAGATCCATATACTAATAGTAATGGAAGCACCATGTTATCTGAAAACCAAACAACAGTAACAGCTAGAATAGGTTCAGCTAATTATGACATTGGACACGTTTTCAGTACAGGTGGCGGTGGTATTGCATCTTTGGGAAGTGTGTGTGTGGCAAATAGAAAAGCGCAAGGTGTAACCGGTTCGCCTTCTCCAGTAGCCGATGCATTTGATATCGATTATGTTGCTCATGAAATGGGTCATCAATTTGCAGGTAACCATACCTTTAATTCTGTAACAGGATCTTGTTCTGGTGGAAATAGAAATGCTACAACTGCATATGAACCAGGAAGTGGAACTACCATTATGGCTTATGCTGGAATTTGTGGAAATGATGATATTGCGCTTCACAGTGATCCATATTTTCATGCAATTAGTTTAGATGAGATCAACGCATTTATTTCAACAACTGCAAATTCTTGTGCAGCAAAAACAGTTACTACAAATAATCCACCAACAGTTAATGCGGGTGTAGATTATACCATTCCAATTAGTACACCATTTCAATTAACAGGAACTGCAACAGATCCAGATTCTGGAGATGTATTAAATTATAGCTGGGAGCAAATGGATTTAGGTCCACAAGGTGCACCCAATTCAGCAACTTTAAATGCACCATTATTTAGATTTTTCCCGCCTAAAAATACTGGAACTAGAATGTTCCCTCAATTATCAAATGTATTAGCTAACTCAACTACTTTGGGAGAAAGACTACCTTCATATGCTAGAAGCATGAAGTTTAGATTAGTAGTAAGAGACAGTAAAGCAAATGCTGGTGCAACTGGAAAAGATGAAATGAATATTACTGTTTCTGCAAGTGCTGGTCCATTTGCAATTACAACTTCAAATACAATTGATACCTTTTTAGTAGGCACTACTAAAACCATTGCATGGAATGTAAACAATACAAATGCAGCACCTGTCAATTGTTCATTGGTAAGAATTTTATTATCAACAGATAACGGCCAGAGTTTTCCATATGTATTAGTTGATAGCACAGCAAATGATGGCTCTGAATCAATATTGGTTCCAAATGTTTTAAGCACCACAGCTAGAATTAAAATAGAAGCGATTGGTAATATTTTCTTTGACATCAACAATTCAGCAATTAAAATTTTAGCACCGCTAGGACCTGGATTTAATTTATCAGGCTTTACCTCTAATAACAGCGTATGCCCACCAGATTCAGTGGTGTTTGGTATTACAGCAAATAGTATTTTAGGTTTTGCTGATTCTATTAGATTATCTGTAACTAATCTGCCAGTTGGTGCAGTAGCAGGTTTGTTTAGTAAGAATCCAATTTATCCAAATGATACAGCATATGTTAAAATTGCAACACAAGGTTTAACTGCAGGAACAAAAACTTTTAAAATAAGTGGATCAGGAATTTCAACGAGTGGAAATACTTCATTAAGTTTTACTGTTTTAGGAACTGTTAGTGCTACTTCATCAATCACATCTCCATCACAACAACAAATAAATGTGTTGCCAAATACAACGTTTAATTGGAGCACAGTTGCTGCCGCATCAGGCTATCAATTGCAAGTTGCAACCGACTCCGCTTTTGTTGGAATAGTAGCTGATACGAATATTGTTGGAGCGGGCACAATCGTTTGCACAATCAATGCATTGCCTCAATTAACCAAATTATATTGTAGAGTAGCTGGAAGAAATTTATGTGGAGTTGGACCTTTTTCAGATATCATTGGGTTTACAACTAATGGAGTTCCAACAGCACCTTCCAATTTAATCAAGGCGGCAAGTACTGCAACCAGTGCAACCATTCGTTGGACAGACAATGCATTGAATGAATCTTCTTATAAAGTAGAACGATCAGATTCTGTAAATACTAATTTTGTTCAAGTTGCTTCTTTGGCATCTGGAGCTACTCAGTATATCAGCACTAATTTAGCAGCTGGTAAAACCTATTACTATAGAGTTAAAGCAGTAAACGTGGTAGGCTCTTCAAATTATTCAAATGAATTAATGGTTTCGATGCCAGTTGGAATCGCAACGGAAACAGCAGAAAAAATATTAGCAGTATATCCAAATCCTACAGCTCAGAAATTTACTGCTCGTTTCAATAGCCCAATAAAAGGTAAAATGGAAATAACTATTACCGATGAATTGGGTAGAATTATTAATCAACAATTTGTTCAAAAAACTGCTGAAATAATGCAACTTGAAATTGACCTAACTGATATGAATAAAGGAATGTATTTCTTGAAGATTCAATCAGATCAAGCTCAATTTATGAGAAGAGTTATGAAATTCTAATAATTAA
>JBDKFN010000109.1:0-3676 GCA_039798705.1 Bacteroidota bacterium | reverse complement strand
CAACATCTACGTTTAACTTACCCCAAGGAAGCTGTGATGGATCTTTTTCTGCCGTAATATCTATTCTGTTTCCATTAACTACAATATAGTTTTCTCCTGCTTCTACTGACGCAGGAAATTTACCATGTATCGAATCGTACTTAAGTAAATGAGCTAATGTATCAGGGGCTGTTAAGTCATTGATGGCAACAATATTTATTTTTTCATCCAAAAAAACTTTTCTTAAAAAAGTCCTGCCAATTCTACCAAAGCCGTTAATGGCTACATTGATTTTTTTCATTAGAATAAATGTTTTTCAGCATGATAAGAAGAGCGAACTAACGGACCACTTTCTACATATTTCAATCCTTTCTTAAGTCCAATTTCCTTGTAGTAATTGAATTTTTCTGGAGTAATGAATTCAACAACTTCTAAATGCTTTTTGGTTGGCTGCAAGTATTGTCCAAGAGTCATAATACTCACTCCTGCTTTCACCAAGTCATCCATTGTTTCCAATACTTCTTCTTCTGTTTCGCCTAACCCCAACATAACACCTGATTTTGCTCTAACACCTGCATCACTAACTCGCTTCAGCACTTCCAATGAACGATCATATTTTGCTTGTATACGAACTTGCTTAGTAAGACGTCGAACTGTTTCTAAATTATGTGAAATGATTTCAGGAGCCACATCAATTACCATTTGCAAATTATCCCACTTGCCTTGAAAATCTGGAATTAATGTTTCTAGTGTAGTTCCAGGACTTACTTCACGAATAGTGTTTATTGTTTCTACCCATATCTGTGCACCACCATCTTTTAAATCGTCACGGTCTACAGAGGTAACTACGCAATGTTTTACGCCCATGATCTTAACAGAGTTCGCTACGCGCATAGGCTCGTTTTTATCAACGGCTGATGGTCTGCCAGTAGCTACCGCACAAAATCCGCAAGATCGCGTACAGATATTTCCAAGAATCATAAATGTAGCTGTGCCTGCACCCCAACATTCGCCCATGTTCGGACAATTACCACTTTCACAAATGGTGTGTAATTTATTGTCAGTAACTAACTCGCGAACTTTTCTATATTCTTCACCTATTGGAAGCTTTACTTTTAACCAACTAGGTTTCTTGCTTTTTTCTGAAATTGATTTTTCTGAATCCATTCGTCTATTTTTTTCTTCCGTAAATGAAAGTCATATAAAATGTGAAATAAAACTTTTTGTTATCTATCAAAGCCATGATTGGAATGTCCTTCGGAAATGCATCAATGATGGCTCCTAATTCCAATGATTTAATGTCGTAATAAATAGGAGAGTACTCAAAGTTGAAAGCGACCCTTCCATACGCTCCTGGATGTAAATTAATTTGATTTAATCCATAGGTAAAAGGAGCTCTTCCGTAAATATTATCTAAAAAATGTTTGTTCGCATCGTACTTTTCTACAATGATGTCGAATTCACCAAACTTGCCTGTAGGCTCTAAAATATTTAAATAAACTGGTTTGGTAATTCCGAGAGATAAACCACCACCATATACAAATCTGATGTCAACACCATTCTTTTCAAATTTGCTGTAAAGCGTTTTTTCAAAACCTGCACCGCCTCTTAAAATCGTTAGGTTGTTTTGCTTTCCAAATACAAACGCTTTCGCATCAGTGAAATAACGATTAACAGATTTTATTTCTTTCGGATGTTTCATGCCGACTAAATCAGCCTCTAAATAAAACTTCTTATAACCTGTTAAATTCTTTGCCTTTCGAAATTGAAGTCCTAAGGTGCCACTTGTATGTACATTCAGTCCGAAAGCGATTTCTCCTTTCATTAAAGGAGGCTTCTCCTCAACATATTCATTTGGATTGTTCGTTTGACAATACGCACTAATGTTACCTAGCAACAGTAAAAAAAGCAAGCATGTCCAACGCGTAGAAATCATAATTACAAATATACAATTAACGGCATAATCGAGCGGCTATTTTATTAGCAATTCTTATTTTTGGATCTATGACAATTCAAACAATCTATACTGGCGAGTTAAGAACGCAGGCTACGCATGTTGCCTCACAAAATACAATCATAACAGATGCACCTTTAGATAATAATGGGAAAGGCGAAGCATTTTCTCCAACAGACTTATTAGCCGCTTCTTTGGGGTCTTGTATGTTAACCATAATGGGAATTGCTGCAAATGCTCACGGATTTACTATCGACGGGGCAAAAATCAATATCACTAAAATCATGGCGGCTAATCCAAGAAGGGTAGGCGAGATCATTATCGAATTTTCCTTTCCAATCAATCACTATAGCGACAAAGAAAGATTGTTGATTGAAAAAGCAGCAGCTACATGCCCGGTTGCTTTGAGTCTGCATCCCGATTTAAAACAAACGATACATTTTAATTGGGCGCGTTAATCGAAGCGCAATGATTCTATTGGGTTGATTTTAGAAATGATTTTTCCTGGGATCAAAAGCATTAACATGCAAATAATGTAGGTGCCTAGATTAATTAATATTATACCCGTATAGCTAAAGTTAATTGGGACGCTCTTTATGTAATAGGATGTTTCATCTAATGTGATAAATCCTGTTTGTAATTGTAAAAAAGCTAATCCTAAACCTACCATATTGCCGATTAATAAACCTCGAATTAAAATTTTGCTGGAGAGTTTTAAGAAAGTTTCAGATAATGTTTGGTCACTTGCTCCCAATGCTTTAAGTAATCCAATCGTCCTTCTGTTTTCTAAGATTAAAATCAATAAAGTGCTAATCATTGTTGTTCCAGCTATCAAGCTTATTAGAACAATAATCACAATTACATTTAGATTTTGTAGCTCTAGCCAGTTGAATATTTGTGGATAAAGTTCTTTAACATTCTGCACGTTGGTTTGATAATCTACTTTATCATAAATTTCTTTTGTGATTGTATCAAGATGATTTAGGTTGTCTGTTTTTATTTCGAAGCCAGCCACTTCAGTACTATCCCAATTGTTTACTTTTTGAATTAAACTCATTGGGCAGAAAATATAAAGGTTGTCAAAATCTTCGCTCAAGCCTGTGTTGTAAATCCCCTTAACTATAAACTTTCTTACTTTACGATCTTCTTGAATGAAGAAAATTAAAAAGGAATCACCAACTTTTAGATTTAATTTGTCGCATAAGTTTTTTGAAACAAGAGCTTCATTTTTATTTGAATTGTTTACGTCGATTTTATCTCCCTGCGTTATTTTATTTTTGAAAAAACTCCAGTCGAATGTGTTGTCTATACCTTTTAAAACTACACCCTGTATTTCATCTTTCGCTTTTAATATACCGGCCTTGTGAGCATAGTTTTGAATAGAAGTAACTCCTTTTGTATTTCGAATTTCTTGTAAATATTTTTGATTGCTTGAAATTGGAATTTCTTCAAACGAATTATTGTTGGCAAGTTGATGTATTCTAATTGCCGACATAAAGCCCGTAACTTTATCGGAGATTTCGTTTTTGAATCCAGTTACAACCATTACTGATAGCAACATCGCTATCACTCCTAGAGCAATTCCTGAAATAGCAATTATCACAACAGGCTTTGCTGTTTTTTTAGAGTCGCTATTTGACTGATAGATTTTATCTGCTAAAAGTTTGCTGAGGTTCAATCTGATGATAATTAAATTTGGTCTAAATTTACCTAATAATTCTTTACACGTGAATAAGATTAAAT
>JBDKFN010000108.1:0-3797 GCA_039798705.1 Bacteroidota bacterium | reverse complement strand
GACGATTCCTTCTACCGCTTGATTGATAGCAGCATCTTCAAAAATGATATTCGCTGCTTTACCTCCTAATTCAAGGGTGTATCTTTTATCGGTACCTGCTAACGATTTCTGAATAATCTTTCCAACATCCGTTGAACCTGTGAATGCAATTTTATTAATGTTCGGATGATTCACAATGGCAGCGCCTGTTGCACCAGCACCCGTGATGATGTTTACTACACCAGGAGGAAGATCTGCTTCTTGAAGGATCTCTGCTAATTTTAAAGCAGTAAGCGGAGTTGTTTCAGCAGGTTTTAAAACAACTGTATTTCCAGCTGCAAGTGCTGGAGCAATTTTCCATGCTGCCATTAACAAAGGAAAATTCCAAGGAATAATTTGTCCTGCAACACCAACAGGTGAAGTCTTCATTCCAGGAAATGCATAATCTAATTTATCTGCCCAACCAGCATAGTAGAAAAAATGCGCAGCGGCTAATGGGATATCGATATCACGACTTTCACGAATAGGCTTACCACCATTGATGGTTTCAATAATTGCGAGTTCACGTGCTTTCTCTTGGAGGATACGCGCAATACGATAAATATATTTTCCTCTTTCAGCAGGTGCTAACTTCGACCATACTTTTGATTGTGCATTTTTAGCAGCGGTAACTGCTTTATCTACATCTGTAGCATTTGCTTCTGCAACAGATGCAATTCGTTTTTCTGTCGCAGGATTGATAGTATCAAAATATTTTTTGGATGCAGGAGCAGTAAATTTCCCGTTGATGAACAAATCATATCGATCCTTCAACTGAATATGATCAGCGGATTCAGGCGCTGGTGCATAGGTCCACTTCGTATCGAATTTTAAATCTTTGGTTGTTGAATTTTTTTTCATTCAAAAATGATTTTTACGAAAATACTGAAAAAATAGGTTTGATTTTATTTGGACTCACAGTCGTTGTTACACATAACATCCCGGTCGCTGATAATGTCCCGGTCGCTGAGGCTCTCGAAGCGTTAGGGAATATAGGCGAATACGTTCAAGCTTCTGCCCTTTGCCCTTCGAGTGCCTCAGGGACCGAAGTGCCGAAGCATCTGCGAGTCCGAAGTGCTGTTATTTGATAAATAAAAAAGCATCGGAATTATCCGATGCTTTTTAAATAATTTGAATGGAGGTCTATCTCACCATCAATTCTAAACCTCTCCCTACCTCTCCAAAGGAGAGGAGTAATTAATGAAGTCCCTCCTTTGGAGGGATATAGGGAGGTCTTAAATTATCTCACCATCACCCTACTATCATGATACCCGCCATTGATCAATAAACGCACGATATAAAATCCTTTCGTGTAATTATCACCTAAGTTAATTTCTTGTGTGTAACCACCTTCTTGGATAGATACCGCAGATGAATAAATTGATTGACCCATAGTATTGATGATTTGTAAAATACCATCTCCTGTTTCTTCGCCTTCATACGTAAAGCTGAAAGAACCATTATTAGGATTAGGATAGATATGCACACCTTGTGAAAGTTCATTATCAATTAAGCGAGCTTCGACGGTGTTGTTTTCTTCTGATGTAGTACCAGATGTAACGTCACCGGCTATACGACAATTTACAGAAGTGGTAATTGCGCTGCCACTAATACGCGAGCAGCCATTTGTTAAATTTTTAGTGACTACTTTATAAGTACCTGGTTGTTTTACTACTATTGAATAATTGGTAGCATTCTCCATAGAGATGTTGGTACGATACCATTGCACGCTGTAATTACTTCCTAGGTTAGTACAGTTTAAAGTTACGCTATCCCCTAAGCAAAAAGAAGTGGCTCCACTTGCAGTAACTGTTGCTGCTGCATTTGTTTTAGAAGTAACAGTAATTGCATTACTAGTTAAGGCAGTACCGTTACATGTTGCCACGCAAGTATAAGATCCCGTTGCCGTTGCTTTGTAAGTACGAGAAGTTCCGTTAGTAGTAATATTTACTCCATTCTTTTTCCATTGGTAAGTACCACCCACTACATCGCTTGTTAAGTTAACATAGTTACCAGCGCAAAAAGTCGTTGGGCCGTCAGGAGTGATTGCACCAGTTCCTGTACAAGATTGTGCATTATACAAAGCTGTAATTTCTTGTTGAGATAGAGCGCGGTTCCAAATACCGATATCATCGAGTTTACCATCATATGGATCCCAATGTCCATTAGCTTGAATGGACATTCCGAAAGAAATTCCAGAAGTTCCATTTGCATTTAATTGCATATTGTTTGAATAAACGCTTGTTACTTTTACTCCATTTACATATGTAATTAATGAGTCACCTTTATATACTAATGATATAAATTTCCATTGATTTGTCGAAATTAATGGCCCAAAAGTCGAATAAGTGTTAGTATAGTTGTTTGTGGTATTTGGAGGTAATACGAAGTTAACAAGACTATCATTATTACCATCAATATATGATCCCCATGCTTGACCATTAGGGTTGCTATAACCACCTTCAAACCTTTTAACTAAACCTTGATACCTTTGATTAGATAGCTTGTTTGTTCCACGCTGCATCCAAAATGATACTGTGATTTGACTTGAGTTCATAATAGAATTGTAGGGTATGTAGATATAATCGCCTCCTGAACCCCAAGTCCAATGAGAACTTAAAAAAACATATGCCCCATTTGTTTGATTATTCCTGTCAGGGACTAGGGTTGCTCCATTGATAATTCCATTTAGATTATTTCCACTCTCATCATTTGCATTTCCATTAAACGGCCACCATCCTACGAGTCCGTTAGTAGGCACATACGAAGGCACTTGCGCAATGGCGCTGCTTGCAGCAAGTAAGAGTGCTGCGATTAAGGTTTTTGTTTTCATTTTTATTTATGTTTTAAAATTAGAGTTGCATTATTATTTCACAACTTTTTATTGTTGGCTAGAAAAGAAAGAGCAACCAAAATCAAGTCTATAAATGGAAAATTCCATTTCAAACATGTTTATTTTGTTTAACTTCTTAATTTGTTTCACCGACTTTTAAAAAACACATATAAAAAACTAGCGTGGGACATTGCCTGCTACTTGTACAAGAGGGAGTCGAAGCCCTGTAAAACAAAGTATAGGAAGCCCACGCCGTTTGCGTGAGCGTTCTGCAAATACTCCCTGTTTTACTTGAATTTTCGACTTTTCTTGTACAGGTTATTAGCCAAACGCTAATTATCTTATCAGTTTTTTTAAATCAATAGTTGTTGCATTTTGAGTTTCAAATGTACGGCTTAATGAAATACAAAGCAATAAGAGGTCTTACTTTTTGAAGGTTGGCGTTGGATGTTGGTAATTATAAAATATAAAAAAACCACAAAAAAACAGGGGGCCACCTGGCCCCTCCCGCGGTAAAATTATTAATCTGAAATCTATTATTCGGTTATTAAACGTTTATTGTCGTTTAATTTTTTTAATCGGATAATTTAATTAAGAGCGCCTTAATAGTTGCACTTTAGGGAAACATTCTTATCTTTGCATTGTGGGCAAAAATCAGAAATATAGAACAGTTGTATTCTACAAAAACTACTTTCAAGATTTCTTCAGCAATCAGCGTGAGAAAGTAAAAGCAAAAATAATTTGGACAATTGAGTTAGTAGAAGAATTACAAAGAGTTCCTGAAACTTATCTAAAACATATTGAAAACACAGATGGACTATATGAGATTCGTGTTCAATCGGGAAGTGATATTTTTAGGATATTCTGTTTTTTTGATGACGGGAAATTAATTGTAATAACAAATGGCTTTCAAAAGAAATCTCAAAAAACTCCAAAAAAAGAAATT
>JBDKFN010000107.1:0-3864 GCA_039798705.1 Bacteroidota bacterium | reverse complement strand
CAGTAGGGGTAGTCGTGATATTATTTAATCCTCTTTTCTTCGCTTCTTTCTTCCACTCTTCGCTATAACCGTTTCCTTCAAAACGAATTGCTTTTGTTTCTACAATGTACTTACGCAATACTTTTAAAATTGCTTCATCGTTCTTCATTCCCTTCTTCGCTAATGTTTCTACTTCAACTTGGAACTTCTTCAACTGATCAGCTACGATAGTATTTAATATCGTCATTGGATGTCCGCAGTTAGCTGTTGAACCTACTGCACGGAATTCAAATTTATTTCCTGTGAAAGCAAATGGTGAAGTACGATTACGATCTGTATTATCTAATAAGATTTCTGGAATTTTACCGATGTTTAATTTCAATGCAGTTTTTTCTTCCGGAGTCATCTTTTTATCCTTCACGGATTTTTCAATCTCGTCTAATACTGCTGATAACTGCTGACCTAGGAAGATTGACATAATTGCAGGAGGCGCTTCATTCGCTCCTAAACGATGATCGTTACTTGCAGATGCAATCGATGCGCGCATTAAGTCGGCATGCTCATGAACAGCTTTAATTGTATTGATGAAAAACGTTAAGAACATTAAATTGCTCTTTGGAGAATTTCCTGGTGATAATAAATTTTTTCCTGTGCTTGTACTTAAGCTCCAGTTGTTATGCTTTCCTGATCCGTTAATACCTGCATAAGGTTTTTCATGAAGTAGGATTTTGAAGTGATGCTTACGTGCAATCTTCTCCATCAAATCCATCAATAAGGAGTTGTGATCAACTGCTAGATTGATATCTTCAAAAACAGGAGCACATTCAAACTGAGAAGGAGCAACTTCATTATGACGAGTCTTTAATGGAATTCCTAACTTCAATGATTCGATTTCTAACTCTGCCATGAATGATAATACGCGAGCGGGAATAGAACCGAAGTAATGATCTTCTAACTGTTGTCCTTTTGCAGCAGTTGCACCAAACAACGTACGGCCTGTCATTTCTAAATCAGGGCGTGCATTGAACATATCAATATCCACTAAGAAATATTCTTGCTCAATTCCTAGTGTAGAATAAACGCTAGTAACGTTCTTATCGAAATACTGACAAACAGGAACCGCTGCTTGATTTAAAGCGTTTAATGCTTTTAATAAAGGAGCTTTATAATCTAAAGTCTCACCTGTATAAGAAACGAAAATAGTTGGAATGCATAATGTACGTCCTGCAACGCTATCCATAATAAATGCAGGTGAACTTGGATCCCATGCTGTATAACCTCTTGCTTCAAATGTATTTCTGATACCTCCATTAGGGAATGAAGAAGCATCTGGCTCTTGCTGAACTAATGCAGAACTGCTGAATGTTTCAATTGCTCTTCCATCATCACTTAATTCGAAGAAGGCATCATGCTTTTCGGCTGTGGTACCCGTTAGAGGTTGGAACCAGTGCGTGTAGTGAGTAGCGCCCATGCTGATAGCCCAGCTTTTCATTGCTGCTGCTACAAGTTCTGCCACCTTACGGTCGATACGCTGGCCAGTATTAGTAGCTTCCATTACTTGTTTGTAAACCTCTTTTGATAAATGCTTATGCATTTTTTCTTTATCAAAAACATTCACTCCATAGTAATCGGATACCTTACTTGATGGAGGGTTAACTGGAACTGGAGCTCTGTTGCTGCTCTTCTCTAATGCGGTAAATCGTAGCATGATTTAAGTATTTTTTAGAAATTTTGAGCAAATATAGGTTTTTGAAGGGGGGTAATCCAAAAAAAACATGAAAAAATGTGTGATACCCCCTAAAATTATGGGGGTGGTTTGAAAATTTATTAGGAAATAGGTGTTTTAAATCGAAAATGGGGTGATTTGTCCTGACATTTATCGGAATTGAAAATGAAATTATGCAGATTGAAAGTAGTCTAGATGTAATAGTGGTCAGTTATCAAAACATCCAACTTTCAAATTATCCATCCCGATAGCTATTGGGACAAATTATCAAATTAACTTAATCGTTTGTAAACGCTTATTAACCGACTAAATACTTTTCAATGCATATTTTTACCGCGGTCCCGAGGTTGTCTCGGGATGCGGTGGGGCTGCAAAAATTAATGGTTTAATGAGATAGTTTGCTAATTTGCTAATGAAGTACAATAAATTTATTAACCCATTAGCACACTAGCAAATTGACCAATTAGCAAATTAGGTGATCATTCCATCCTCGTCAGCTTCAACCCTTCAATCGGTTTAACTACCAACGGAATTTTTTCTACAGTAACGGAACTGGTGTCAAGACCAAAAGCACGTTCTTCAGGAAGAGAGATTTTTTTGATAAGGAAATAAAAGTCCATGATGATTTTTTGTAGCCATGGTAATTCGTTGTCGTACGACAAGAATTTTTCCATCACTACAAAGCGGAAGTCGCCGACTAAATTGCGTTTCATCAATGAAGGATAGCGTGAAATAATATCGACTTCTTTATTCTTTACAAGTTCAGTTACAATTTGTCGGAACATTAAATTTACTCTCGGATCAATTCTGAATCCGATGCGCATATCGATACGAATGAGTTTATCGTGCAATAGCTCCGTCACTTTGTATTCAAGTGTGTAAGGCTCATCTAATACATCTACGTGCACAAACCAGTAGACATCTGCGCGCTTGGGCTTTTTATAAAAGATGCTGTAAAAAACTTTTTCTTCTATTTCATCGAGATTGTTCGCACTAGTTAAATAAACTAAATGTGTAGCATATTTCGGCACAGATTCATCTTCACTAAGTCCTTTAATCAGCGGTAAATAATCTTTGATGTAAACGAACTCAACTAAACGATTTCTGATTTTACGAGAGTAATACAATACAAGCATGATGATAAACAAACTGCTTGCAACAAGTAATGTGACCCATCCTCCATGTGAAAACTTGCTTAGGTTGGCTGCTAAAAATGAAAATTCAATTATTAAAAATGTTAGCAATAAAATAGCTATCAAAACAGGATTTACTTTTTTCTCGTGCAAATAATACGTCAGTAGTATAGTCGTCATGAGCATGGTTAAAATAATCGCTAGACCATAAGCTGCTTCCATCTTAGCCGACTCCTGAAAAAACAAAACGATGCCAGTACATCCCAACATTAATAACCAGTTTACACTAGGAATATAAAGTTGTCCGCGCATTTCTGTTGGATACACCACTTTTACCTTAGGCCAGAAGTTGAGTCGGATAGCTTCATTGATTAACGTGAATGATCCAGATATCAAAGCCTGACTTGCGATGATTGCAGCAAGAGTAGAGATAGCAATCCCGATAGGTAAAAACCAAGGCGCCATTAATTCAAAAAACGGATTACGATCATTTAATAATTCTCCGTTGTGTTTTAACAACCATGCTCCTTGTCCCATATAATTCAAAACAAGAGTAGCCTTCACAAATATCCAGCTCACACGAATGTTCTGTTTGCCACAATGACCTAAGTCGCTATACAAAGCTTCTGCTCCTGTAGTACATAAAAATACGGCGCCGAGTACCCAAAATCCATTTGGATAATTTACGAGTAATTGCCATCCGTAATAAGGATTTAGCGCTTTGAAAATTTCAGGTGCATATCGCATCTGACTAACTCCTAAAATCGCGAGCATTGAAAACCAAACAAACATCATTGGTCCGAAAAACTTCCCAACGAAGTTCGTCCCGAAGCGCTGAATGATAAACAGCGATAAAATAATCACCAATACGATTGGGATGAGCGGTAGTTCTGGTTGTATTTTCGTTAACCCTTCAATTGCAGATGAAACAGAAATAGGAGGGGTGATAATTCCATCAGCAAGTAAGGTGGCTCCTCCAAGCATAGCTGGGAATACTAGCCATGGGTTTTTACTTCCCCGTACGAG
>JBDKFN010000106.1:0-3870 GCA_039798705.1 Bacteroidota bacterium | reverse complement strand
ATCTTTATTAGCTGCATTTTGAGCAAATGAACTAAAAGAACTGCACATAATAGCTACAGCTGCAACGGTTTTGAATGAAAAGAGGATACGCATAATCCTATAGTTGTTTTTAAAATTAATTCAATGTAAATATTAATGTACCAACAGGTCTAACTTTTTTATCTGGTCCAACAGCTTTAATGTTTTCAAAAAACACTTTATCACCTGCTCTTAAACCTTCGATATAAGAAGCTGCTGCACCTTTATTCATATAAGGACCTGTAATACTAATAGTTGGTTTTGGATCACCTCTTTTTGGCAATACAGAAATATCATAGCTTGTTACCACAAATTTAGCATCAAAATCAAAATTAGCTAATTCAGCAACAATACCACCTTGTGCTTTAAACACATTGGTAGGAATTACACCACTTGATTTACCACCTACTTTAGGTGTTGGTGGTGGTATTTCTTTAATACGCAATGGAATAGTACCTACAGTTTTGATAGATTTACCACCATCAGCTTTTGCATTAATCGTTGCATTAACTTGACCTACTGCACTTACAATTACATCGTATTTACCATTTGATGTTTTATTTAACGTTGCACCAGGTATGTTTACAGAAACATCTTCTAATGAATAACCTGCTGCTGATACCGTAATTGGATTTGGAACACCAATATACAATACATTCATTTTATCTAATTGTAAAGATGCACCTGCAGAACCTACCATGTATTGGAATTCCCATGGCTCAGTAATTTTAGTGCCATTCATATCAATGGATAAAGTACCTTTTACAGTTTGTAAACCTACGCCTGTTGCTGCTGTTTCCCAAAAACCAATGCCATCTTCAACTTTCTTTACTCGACCATCAGAGAAATTAGGCTTAACCGATTTATTGTAAGCCGCTAACATAATCTGAGCTTCTACTTTTTGTCCAACAAGAGCATAGCTCGTTTTTGGAACCGCAATTGCAGCAATCGCATCAAACTTCATTTGTTTCGCGTCAGCTTCTTTAAACAATTCGTTGATGATTAAAGATTCTGTATTTCTAACGTCGTTTTGAAACTTAGACATTAAGGTTACCACCGCCATAACTGGCATAGAGTGGAAATTACCGTAAGACCAATCTGCTTGTGGATTAGACTCTGATTTCTTAGGATTGCTAATGCGAATTGGTAATTGCTCCTCAAATTGCTTTTGAACATCTGGGAATAAAACACTAACCGCCATTTTTTTGAAATCAGCTAATTTTTGTTTTAATGAGTCGCCACCTTTTTTCTCAACTAATAATACGGTAGATGCATCAATATTACTTTCCGCTTTAATTTCCTTTTCGCCATTATCAATTTTATATCCTCCAGATTCTTCAATTACGCGTTCCTTCCAATTTTCTAAATAATTATAAAGAATATCTGCTTCTTTAGAAATTTGTTTAGCCTTATCGTTATATTCTTTTACACGATCATGCGCTTCTGGTCGAGCTTCATTAGCGTCAAAAGCAAGATGCAATTCATTATTTTTTGAATTGATCGACGTATTTGATTGGGTAATACTTTGATTAATAATTTTGAATGCGTGCAATATCTCGGATGAAACATTGAGGGCAAGCATCGCGGTCAACACTAAATACATTAGGTTGATCATTAACTGCCTTGGCTCTTTAGGTACAGACATCCTGTATAAATTTTCTTAGATTTTAAAAATTGTTTCTTCTTGCTCTTCTTTTACTAGATTATTGCAAAGCAATTATCTTCCTTGCATAGCAGTTAGCATATTGCCATAAATTTGGTTTAAAGTACCCAAATTTGTTGCCAATTTAGCAATTTGTTCTTTTGCTCTTTGAGCATCTTCAGCACTAGAAGCCATAGATTCAGAAGCAGTTACTAAATTACTGTAGAATTTATTCATTGCTTTTAAATGATTGTTAGCATCTTGCAATTCAACTTCATAAATTTGATTAAGTGAACCTAAATTTTTAGATAACACTTGCACTTGCTGATGGAATGAAGCCGTATCAGCTGCAGCATTATTAAATGCATTCATAGTTTCAGATGCACCAGAGAATGAGCTAGCCATAGTGCCTATTGCAGCAGTAGCTTGGCGAGTGCTAGTAGCAAACTCGTTGGTAACTGTAGTAACATCTGTTAAATCTTTCATTTGATCAACAGATTGACCAAATTTTTGGAAGTTATCACTAAGTCTTTTCAAATTAGCTGGATTAATTTGAGCATCTTCCATCATTTTATCTAAGGAAGCAGTAGCTGATTGACCAGGTAAAGAACTTGTAGTTGGTTTATGAGAAATACCCTTACGAGCTGCTTCTACGTGTGGGTTTTCATCTAATCCTGGATAATATTTTTCCCAATAGTAATCTTTGTGAGGTGGAAGCAAACCTAATAACACGAAGATGAATGCCTCAGTACACATACCAATGGTAAGCATGATACTTGCACCTGGTAAATGCTCAATTTTAAATAAGGCGCCCACCAATACTACACCAGCACCCACACCAATGATTAAGTTTTTAAGGTATTTACCACTTGAAGTTTCGAAATATAATGCAATTGATTTCATATTAATTTCTTTTATTTTTTTTAAAATTCGGTTTATTGAATAATTATCTTCTGTTTGTTAATGCTGGAGCTATTTGTTGATATACACAACGGAAACCAATATAAGCTTTTGCTGTATCTGCAAATTCATAATCTCTTGTGCTTACTTGCAAGTAGAAAGCAACATCTCTCCAACTGCCACCACGTATAACTTTACGCTTCATCCACAATGGATCGTTTTCTTTTACTTTATAGTTAATATCTGGATTCATGTCAGAGATTGAACTATATGTTCCACCAAAATAGCTAGTAGAAGTCCATTCTGCAACATTTCCTGACATGTTATATAAACCATAATCATTAGGCCAATAACGATCTACAGGAACTGTATATAAACCACCGTCAGCTGCATAATTGCCTCTTTGTGGTTTGAAGTTAGCTAGATAACATCCTTTTTTATTGATTACATAAGGACCACCCCATGGATATGGAGATTCTGTTCTTCCACCACGTGCTGCCCATTCCCATTGAATTTCATTTGGTAAACGAAACTCACCTTCGAAATATTGTCTGTATTTATCTCTTGATGAACGCCACATCATTGTTCTCCAATTACAAAATGCAACCGCTTGATTATAATTAACGCCCACAACAGGGTATTTATCAAAAGCTGTAAACCAGTTGTATTGTTGAGCTATTGGCTCATTATAAGAATGAATAAACTGACGCATCCAAACCGTAGTATCTGGGTAAGCTGGAACATCATATTTTTTTATAAATGCAGTTCTTGCTTGAGTAGGATTTTTTACCGCCTCATCATAATCGAATACCTCGTAGTGGTATACTAATTTTGATTGATCTAACTCTTTTCTACCCCAACCTGATAGTTCAGCCGGAATATACATACTAGCTAATTGATCTTGCACATCTGCATCTCTGTAGTTGATTCGTTTTCTCAAATCTAACTTTTGAGTACCATCTGGCAAATCAATAAAATCGCCTAAGATCGTATGTGCAGTAGAATCTTTAACATAATTGGTGAAAGAACGATATTGATCATTTGAAATTTCCATGGCATCCATGTAAAAACCAGTCATTTGAACTGTACGAATCAAGGCATCGTTTTTACCACGCACATCTTCATCGCTAGCCCCCATTTTCAATACACCTGACGGAACATACACCATCCCAATTGGTTCTGGCGCTCTATAGGCCATCATGTTTGGAGTGCCTACCAATTGTCCTTCAGGACCAGATGCTCCACAGCTCGCAAGCATTGCAGTCAACGCGAAAGCAGAAATCTTCAGTGAAAGTTGTTTCATAATCCTA
>JBDKFN010000105.1:0-4182 GCA_039798705.1 Bacteroidota bacterium | reverse complement strand
TAGTACAACTTCGTTTTTTTGAAAAGTTGAATCCGCAAATTATCACTATAAAAATCACAAACGGAAGTTTAGTAAAAACCAATAGAGGATACTTTTATGTTAGTGTTGCTTTGGGAAAGGCAATGATTGATGGCGTTGAAATTATAGCATTATCAATGCTTTCGCCGTTAGGCAATAAATTTAAGGGTTTAAAACCAGGAGATCAATTTGAATTGAACGGGAATCTGTTTTTGATTGAAAGTGTTGCATAGAATCAAAACTGATTATTCACCTTCCTTGTGTCGAAGCGCAAGTCATGAAAAATGTGGGGAAAATGTAATTCAATTCTTCTAAAACAAAAAAGCCTTTCTTTTCAGAAAGGCTTTTTGTGATCCCGCTGGGACTCGAACCCAGGACCCCAACATTAAAAGTGTTATGCTCTACCAGCTGAGCTACGAAATCATTCCCTTTTTCAAGGTCTGCAAATGTACAAGTTTCTATTAAAACTGCAAATGTTAATCCTAATTATTAATCAACAATTCTTTAATCTATTTAAAATCAGGAAATTTACTTATTCATTTTTGCCAATTATGGCTTTTTCCTTGGTGTCTCGAGCAATTATTGTTGCTCTTTTGAAGTCAATGGTGTCTGAAAATAGACATCTATAGGTATAATGAACCTTAGCTAAGGTTGCGCCAACCGATTCATGTAGTGCGCGCATTTTTGGGTTAAAGTCACCCACCCACGACAATTCTATTTCATCATACTTCTTAGACTTTCTAATTATCTCGATACTTTTCATGATGAGCGCAGATTCTAATCCAGATTTTTGATATGCTGGTTTCACACCCATAATAACTACCCTTAATCGATTCATTTTGCCCATCATTCGATAATAAGCAAATTTCAATTTGGCAAACCAATTGGTTTTACCATTCATGTATTTGATTAATTGGTTCACATCTGGAATGGTAATTACAAATGCTGCTGGGTCACCGTCTACATAAGCAAACCAAATGAAGCGCTCGTCCATAAAAGCTTTCATTTTCTCTAAACTTTCTAATACAGTTTCGTTACTCATGGGGCTAAAATTTTCGTGAAAGCGCCAGGCATCATTGTAAATATTTTGAAAATCTTGAGAGTACTTGGAAAGGTTATTGAGTTTCAAATGTTCAAAACTGTAACCAGGTTTTTTAGCAACCCAATCGGCAATTTTGGCAAATCTTTCTGGTAGTGGTTTGTGCGCATCCATGTGATTCGAAACCTGTTCGAAATACATTTTGAAACCATAACTTTCAAAAAGACTTTGATAGTATTCGGGATTGTAATTCATGCCAACCGCAGGGTGGGTAAAGCCTTGAACCAATAAGCCCCAAAAATTATCGTTCTCTCCAAAATTAATAGGCCCATCCATGGCTTCCATGCCACGTGCTTGTAACCAATTGCGAGCGGTATCCATTAACAATCGAGCAGCTGAAGCGTCGTTTATACATTCGAAGAAACCCATGCCGCCAGTGGGCTGATCAAAAGTAAATGCTTTCTTCTGATTGATGAAAGCAGCTACACGTCCAATAATTTTATTCCCATCTTTTAATATCCATCTGGTGGCTTCGCCATGTTGGTGGAAATTGTTAAATGCTGGGTCAAAAATATGGTTTATTTCTATATCGAGTGGTCGAACATAAACCGCATCGTTTTGATAAATCAATTGCACCATGTCTAAAAAAGACTGTGCTTGTGCGGCTGTTTTAACTTCTATTATTTCCATTTTTTAGCTGCGTTGTTTTTTATCGTAAATACAAAACGAAAAATTATACGCATGTTTTTCGTCTGCAAGGTGATCTTCTTTGGAAACTAATTCCCATTCATCCCAGTTAATGGTAGGGAAGAAGGTGTCGGCTTCCAAATTAGCAGCTACTTTGGTGATGTAAAGCTTATCGGCTATGGTTAAAGCTTGTTGGTAAATGCTACCTCCGCCAATGATATAACTATCGGCATCACCTACCAATTCTATGGCTGCATCCAATGAGTCAGCAATTTCCGCGCCAAAATATTGCAAATCTGCCTGGGTACTAATGACGATGTTTCTTCTATTAGGAAGTGCTTTGCCAATGGAATCAAAGGTTTTTCTGCCCATAATGATGGCATTTCCAGCGGTTACATTTTTGAAAAACTGGAGGTCTTTCGGCAAATGCCATAGCAATTGATTGTCTTTACCAATGGCATTATTCTGATCGATGGCAACAATTAACGCTATCATTTTAAATTATTTTTTTAAACAGCAACTGCTGCTTTAATGTGTGGATGCGGGTCGTAACCTTCTAAACTAAAGTCTTCAAATTTAAATTCAAAGATGTCTTTTACCGCAGGATTAATTTTCAACTGTGGCAATTCTCTGAAGTCTCGTGTAAGCTGAAGTTGTGCTTGTTCTAGGTGATTGGTATATAAATGCGCATCGCCTAAGGTATGGATAAATTCACCCACTTGTAAGTCACAAACTTGCGCAATCATATGGGTCAATAAGGCGTAAGATGCTATATTGAAAGGAACCCCTAAAAAGATATCCGCACTGCGTTGATATAATTGGCAACTCAGTTTTCCATCGGCTACGTAAAATTGAAAAAATGCATGACAAGGAGGGAGCGCCATTTGTGGAATAACTCCAACGTTCCAAGCGCTTACAATTAAACGACGAGAATCGGGGTTGTTTTTAATTTGTTGAATTACCTGTGTAATTTGATCTATTGATTGACCGTCTGGAGTAGGCCATGAACGCCACTGAGAACCATATACTGGACCTAAGTTACCTTGTTCATCTGCCCACTCATCCCAAATACTTACGCCGTTATCTTTTAGGTATTTAATATTGGTTTCGCCTTTCAAAAACCAGATCAACTCATGTAAGATCGATTTTAGATGCAATTTTTTAGTAGTTAGCATTGGAAAGCCAGCTGCTAAATCGAATCTCATTTGGTAACCAAATACACTAACGGTGCCGGTTCCAGTTCGATCTTGTTTGTGCGTGCCTTGTGCCAAGACATGCTTCATGAGTTCGTGGTATTGTTTCATTTTCTTTAACTTCTCTTACAAAGAAAATAAATGTATTTTTACCATCCTATACTTGTGGAAAAAGAAGGATGATAAACTTTCCGAACGCCAAAATTAACATTGGGCTAAATATTACTGAAAAGAGAAGCGATGGATACCATTCCATCGAAACTATTTTTTATCCCATTCAGTTAAAGGATGCCTTAGAAGTGCTTCCGAGCGACCGATTGGAAATGAAAACTTTTGGTTTGCCAATTCCAGGTGACGCTCAAAATAATTTATGCTTGAAAGCTTATGATCTGATTCGAGCAGATTTTGCACTCAAGCCTATCAGTATTCGATTGCTCAAAAATATTCCAATGGGAGCGGGCTTAGGAGGAGGTTCGGCTGATGCTGCTTTTTTCATTCAGCTAATCAACGATTATTTTAATTTAAAAATGTCCAAGTCGCAAATGGTTACTTATTGTAATCAATTAGGTAGCGACTGTGCCTTTTTTATCGAGAATAAGCCAATGTATGCTTTCGGCAGGGGAAATGAGTTCGAAACGCTTTCGGTAGCCTTAGAGGGGCTTAAAATCGTGCTAGTGAAACCTGCTGTTCATGTTAGCACCTCCGAGGCGTATTCGTCTGTAAAGCCTCATCAACCAGCCAATAATTTAAAAGATTTAATTGCCTTGCCAATCGAGCAATGGCAAGCAACAATTTTCAACGATTTTGAAAATGCCATTTTCCCAAAATACCCTGAGTTATTAAAAGTGAAAAATGATCTCTTAGCAATTGGTGCAAAATATGCTTCGATGAGTGGGAGTGGTTCGACCCTTTATGGGATCTTCGATGAATATCCTAAAGACCTCGAAAAGTCATTTCCGGGCATGCAAGTTTTTTGCTGTTAATCCTCACTTAAAAAATCTTGATCTTCTTGCGACAAAATTTTAACCTCCGAATTTTCGGTTGGATTTACTTTGGATTTTGGTCTAATCAATAAACCGACAATTAGTCCGATTAAGAAAATTGCTATTACCAAAACAAATAAGGTAATGGGAAAGGAGTACCATAAAAAATTAAGACTAACTAACGCCTGGTTTTGGATGCCAAATAGGAGGAGACTACCACTTAAGATGATCAAAAATATCGATTTTGCCTTCATGATTATTT
>JBDKFN010000104.1:0-4276 GCA_039798705.1 Bacteroidota bacterium | reverse complement strand
GGTAAATTATTTTGAACATCGAAAACTTTACTTGTTAAATAAATATAATCATAGGGATAATCGGCATTCCAAAATGAAAAATGACTTACGTTGCCGATATATACATTGTTAACTAATGTAGCTGAACTTTCTTTTTTCCAAACTCCTATTGTCTCATCCAACGACCATAATGGAATCGTTGATGGTGCATTTGATAATAATGAGGCTGGCACCGTTAGACGAATTTCTGCTGTCTTACCACTTTCAATTTGCAATTTTTGTCCGCTGCTACTTGTCAACTCCACGGCCATCATCCCATAAGAAACCAAACCATAAGAATTGGCGCTATCTACCCCTACCAAACTTCCTGGCATTTCACTTCTAAAATTTGGTCCAGCGGGATTAATATACTTGAGCGCCACATTTACAATTCCGTTATAAGGCGCGTTATTTAATTGAACACTATTTGGCTCTATCGTTACTGAAACACCCAATGATGAAACAGTACCGCCATCAACACTATTGAAAGATCCGGAATTTGATTTTGAAAGTAAGGCAATTGATAATTCATTACCACCAGCCTTTGGAATAAAACTTCTGATACCTTTGAAATAACCATCCTTTTCTACTGTTACAAATCCTAACTTATCAAACGCATTAATATTCGTTAAAGCAAAAATCCCCATATTATCTGTGGTGGTTGATTTACTACCGCTCTTAACCGTTGCACCTGAAATTGGCGCACCACTTTCATCGACAACTCTTCCTATTGCATTTATTGTAATTCCACTTCCAAAATATTCATTAGCAGGGATTGTTGATTCAGGTCCTGTTACATCGTCTTTTGTACATGAATTAAAAGCTGTAATAACGAGCAACATTACTATCAATCGATAATAAGTTGTTTTCATAAATTAAAGGATATTAAGTTAAAATTGTATTGTTTGGTTATATAAAGATAAAATTATTTTTGAAAAAACAAATAATTATTGAAATTCTTTATTAATACTCGGTAGATTTTATTGTCAAGTTATGATTTTGTGCTCTACTTTATGATTTGTACCGATAGATATCGGGATTGAAAATGTGCTAATGTGTTAATGTGCTAATGTGCTAATGTGCTAATGTGTTAATGTGTTAATGTGCTAATCGGCTAATTTGCTAATTTGCTAATTTGCTAATTTGCTAATCGGCTAATGTGCTAATCGGCTAATTTGATAATTTGAAAATGAAATGATGAAGCGTACTCGCAGAGTTCTGCTTCAGCGTGTGCTAATGTGCTAATGTGCTTCCCGATGAATCGGGACGGGATTGAAAATTAAAATGTCAACTGTTTACGAAGTGATCTACTCTACAAATTGATAATTTGGTTTGATACCACATATGATGATGAACGTAAAGAGATGTATGAAATCTGTAAAAAGTATTTCAGTGACTCTAATGAAAAGCAAACAGTGTTGGAAGAAGAATTCAACAATAAGCTAAGAGAACTATCAACTCGATATATCAGCTTAACAAAAGAACAATTTAATTTAATAATGTCGAACTGTAAACTTTTTTATGACGGGTCATAAAAATGTTCAACACCATGGGGGGCCAGCAGCCCCACCGTATCCCGAGAAAACCTCGGGACCGTAGTAAAAATAAACAATGGGTAGTATTTATTCGGTTAATAAACATTTACAAACGTTTAATTTCACCACCCCACCTTGCCCAATAATTTTTCTTCCTACTTTTGAACTATGTCTTTCACATTAATAATTCTACTTGTAACCGTTGCGACTTCCATCTTTGGATTTATAAACCCCACATTTCAATCGAAAGGAATGCTGAATCCTTATATGGTGCATCATCGCAAAGAGTACTGGCGACTACTTACATCCGGATTTTTACATGCCGGATTTTTTCATCTACTCATCAATATGATGGTTTTGATAGGATTCGGAGCTATGGTAGAAATGTATTACATAGATGTATTTCCACAGAATGGTAAAATCTATTTCGCCATTTTATACCTCGGAGGAATCCTCGTTGCGAATGCTCCTTCTCTAAACAAACATAAAAACAATGTTTACTATAATTCATTAGGAGCTTCTGGTGCGATAGCCGCTGTGCTGTTTGCTTCCATCTTATTCGACCCATGGCAAAAGATTTACATTTTTGGAGTATTACCTCTACCGGGTGTTATCCTTGGACCACTTTACCTTTTCTTTGAATATACGATGTCGAAAAGAGGTGGAACAAATATTAATCACGATGCACATTTCTTTGGAGCAATATTCGGATTACTTTACACAATCATTCTAGATCCAACGATTTTGAAATACTTCATTAACGTATTAATGAATCCTCCTTTCTAATGATTTGTCATAACGGAAATTTTATTGAATCAGAACTTGAAAGCAACCGCGGATTTTTATTCGGAGATGGCTTTTTTGAATCAATGCGAATTTTCGAAAATCAGATTTTACTGGAAGAATTGCACTTAAAACGTATACAACATTCCGCTGCATTGTTACAACTTAATTGCACTGATGATTTCCTTCAGCAATTAACAACCGATATCAAACAACTCTGCTCATCCACCAACCTTAACCACCATGCGCGTGTGCGTGTATCTATTTATCGTGGTGGCGCAGGACTCTATGCATCTTCATCCAACGAAATAAATTATTTAATAACTGCTAACAAACTTGATTCGTTTTATCAATTTTCTGAAAATGGTCTATCCATTGGCATTTATGATGAACAAGTTAAAGCACCCGGAAAATACAGTTGTTTAAAATCGTTAAGTAGTCAGCTTTATGTAATGGCTTCTATCTATGCGCAACAAAACCATTTCGACGAAGTTGTTGTATTAAATCACGAAGGAAATTGTATTGAAGGAAATACCAGCAACTTATTTATCATTAAAAACAATTGCATCTATACTCCACCAGTTTCTGATGGAAGCGTCGATGGTGTTTTTAGAAATTATTTAATCGACATACTACAAAAAGAAAATTACGAATTGAAAATTCAAAGTATATCAATAGATGATTTACAAAATGCTGATGAAATTTTCTTTTGCAATGCAGTAAGAGGAATTCGCTGGGCAGATCATTTGAATTCGAAAAAATACAACAACGAAACAACTTCAAAAATATTCCAGTTGTTCGTCAATCAAATCCAATAATTACTTTTCCTGAAGCTCTAACCAACGCAACGTTTTCAAATCAATCGTCTCATCAATCTTTTGATAATCGATAGCGGCTTTTGCTAATGCATCATGCGACTGGCTCGTATCATTCATTAATTCAACGATTCCTTTTTTCTTGACCTCTAAATCTTCCAACTCCTTTTCCAACGTTTCTAATTCGCGCTGTTCTTTATAACTCAACTTTGATTTCTTTACAACCGGAGCTTCGACTTTCACTTCCACCTTCTCCTCTTTTGCTTTGTCCAGCTTCGCTTGTTGCTTCGCGCTGATTTCAAACAACTCCCGATAATCGGTATAGTTACCATGAATATCTTTTACGATACCTGTTCCATCCAACACAAAAACGTGATCCACTAATCGATCCATAAAGTAACGGTCATGCGTTACCATTAACATACAACCTTGATAGCCCTCTAAAAACTCTTCCAGAATATTTAATGTTACAATATCTAAATCATTGGTAGGCTCATCCAAAATTAAAAAGTTCGGGTTCTTCAAAAGAATCGTCAAAAGATACAATCTCTTCTTCTCTCCCCCACTTAACTTCGAAACAAAAGCATGCTGCTTTGCTCCCGAAAAATTAAAGTGATTCAAAAATTGAGATACTGCAATCCAGTTTCCATTACCAGTCTCCACATATTCTGCAATATCTTTCACGACTTCAATCACACGCTTATCCTCGGGCAACTGCATACCTTGCTGCGAGTAATATCCATACACAACTGTTTCACCCGATTTCACACGACCTTGATCAGGCTTTGTTAATTCCATAATGATGTTCAACAAAGTAGACTTACCCGCACCATTACGACCAATCAAACCAATTTTTTCTCCTCGCTTAAACGTATATGAAAAATCTTTCATCAGCGTTTTACCATCATACGATTTGCAAATATTTTCTAATTCCAGAATTTTACTTCCCAATCGATTCATCTGCATTGTAATCTGCATCTTCGAATCGACCTTCTTGCTTTTAGCAACTTCTTCTACATCATAAAACGATTCTTGTCGCGATTTCGATTTTGTTGTTCTTGCTTTTGGCTGGCGACGCATCCATTCTAGTTCACGACGATAGGTATTGCGCGCTTTTTCAATTGT
>JBDKFN010000103.1:0-4349 GCA_039798705.1 Bacteroidota bacterium | reverse complement strand
TTCCTCTTGATTCTGCTATGTTAGTTCCGCTAGTAGAGATAACGTATAAGTGATAAGGCAAGGCCATCACTTGATCAAAAACACTGGTAGGTAATTTAGGAAGGAAATAAGCCGCAACGGTGAATAAAATTGGAGCAGTTTCACCTGATACACGACCAATACTTAAAATTAGTCCGGTGATGATATTAGGCAATGCCATTGGCAATGTCACGCGTTTAATGGTTTGAAGCTTTGTTGCGCCAAGTGCATAACTCGCTTCGCGATAGGAATTATCAATTGCTTTTAATGCTTCTTCAGTTGTGCGTATTACAACAGGGAGTGCTAATAGTCCTAACGTTAACGAACCTGCTAAGATAGAATCTCCAAATCCTAATTTGTTTACGAACAAAGCCATTCCGAATAATCCGAAAACGATGGAGGGGACTCCCGCTAGATTGGCTGTCATCAATTGAACAAATCTTCTATACCAGCTGTCTTTAGTGTATTCAAAAATGTAAATGCCCGACATTACTCCAATAGGAAATGCAAAAAGCATAGAGCCAGCTATTAAACAAAGTGTTCCGATTATGGCTGGATAAATTCCTCCTTTGGTCATTCCATCTTCTGGCATTTTAGTAATGAAGTCCCAGCTAACAACACCAATTCCTTTTACTAAAATAAATCCGAGAATAGAAAATAATATTCCCATCACGGCTAACGATAATATTCTGAATGTCCAAAATGCTATCGACTGACTAAGTATTTTTTTAAAATCTGATTGCATATTGATTATCGATTAACGCGTCTTTTTGAAATTGTTTCTACCCAGATATTAATAACCATTGTTATGATAAATAAAATACATCCAAGACCAAATAATGCTTTGTAATGTATTCCATTCGCAGGTGCTTCACCTAATTCAGCTGCAATTGTTGCTGGAATTGTACGTAAAGGTTCTAATAATGAATGTGGCATTACTGCAGCATTTCCGGTTACCATTAATACCGCCATTGTTTCTCCAATTGCTCTTCCGATTCCTAAAATTGCAGCAGCAGAAATTCCTGATGCAGAGTAGGGGATTACCACTTTGTAAATAGTTTGCCATTGTGTTGCTCCTAATGCAAGACTAGCTTCTTTCATTGCGCGAGGTGTGTTTCTCAATGCATCTTCCGTCACGGTAATTATTGTTGGAAGGGCCATGATAGCGAGTACTATTGCACCGGCTAATCCTGATTCACCAACGGGCAAATCGAATATTTTTTGAATTAAAGGAACGATTACGATCAATCCGAAGAATCCATATACTACTGACGGAATTCCTGCTAGTAATTCAATAACTGGCTTGTAGATAGCTCGAATTTTAGGGTGTGCTACTTCAGCAATATAAATTGCAGTGGCTAATCCAATTGGTAAAGCAATAAGAATTGCAATAATAGAAACATAGAGTGTTCCTAAAATTAAAGGCAATACACCAAGTTGTACAGCAGGACTAGCAGTTGGGAACCATTCCTTACCTAATAAAAATGTTTTAGGAGAAATGTTATCTATGGTAGCAACTTTTGACTTATGATTTTTATCGAGATATTTCTTTGAAAAGATGGCGATCATTCCGGGATTTGCTTCAATTAGCGAATCCATTTTATGAGGTAAAAATTCGAATTCAGGTCCTAGCTCTTCTTCAGAAAAATAATTACTAAGATCATTGAAAGTGAAAAGCAATATAGAGTCGTTGGCACCACCGACTGCTTTCCAATTAGTGGTTTCTTGATCAAAGATTTTTTTTACATCAACAGATGTTAAATTATTTACTTTGTTTTGATTACTTAATACAATTACATTTTCTCCTTCAAGCGGCGATTCCTTAAAAACGGAGATGCCTTCTTTAAATAAAAAAATCACGATTAGTAATACCGTCAGCGTTGTGATGGTACTACTCAGCATCAGTAGGCCTTCTATCGTTTTATTAATTACTTTCTTAATCACGCTCAAATTTAGTTTTTTATTTAAATTAATAATAGCCGCAACGTGAATTGCGACTATTATTCAAGAATTACTATTTTAAACCTTATTACATTCCTTCAATAGAGATGTATCCTATTTGAGATACAATTCCTTGCCCTGTTTTACCAATAATATAATCAATAAACGGTTTTACCAGAGCTTCCGATTTAGTTGGATAATAAAAATATAATGGACGAACAACTGGGTAAGTTTTATTTTTAGCAGTTGCAACTGATGGTTTTACATAGGTTTTTCCTTTGTCAGTTGATACTCCAATTGCTTTAACACTTTTATCAAGGTATGCTAATCCTACATATCCGATTGCACCTTTTGTTTGACTTACTGATTGAATTACTGCTCCTGATGCTGGCATGTTTAAGCAAGTAGCTGCATAGTTTTTACGGTTAAGTAAGTGCTCTTTAAAGAACTCATAAGTTCCTGAAGATGTCTCTCTCGCATAAGCAACAATTTTCAAATCATCTCCGCCTACTTCTTTCCAGTTTTTGATTTTGCCTGTAAAGATTCCTTCAATTTGCTCTCTTGTTAATTGAGATACTTTATTTCCTGGATTTACAATAATGCTTAATGCATCATATGCAATTTTTACTTCTTTGTAAGCACGACCAGCATCTTGCAATTTAATCTTCTCATCCATTTTAATTGGGCGAGATGACATTGCTATATTAGTATTGCCATCAATTAATGCAGCAATTCCTACTCCTGATCCACCACCAACAACACTAATATTTACACCTTTATTTGTCTTCATGTATTGTTCGGCTTCTTTCTGACTTAAAGGTAAAACCGTATCACTGCCTTTGATAACTAATTTTTGAGCGAAAGAAATGTTGCATGATAGAACAAGCAGTGCAACTAATAATTTTTTAAGCATATTTTTCATGATTTATTATTTTAAATTTTAGAATTTATATTGAAGGCGCAAAGTAAATACATTATCTTTTAAATCTTTTGTGTAGCCACTTAGATTTTTAGATGTTTCATTTTTTACAGTGTCGTAGTAGGCAAGTATTTTCGCATTGTTACTTAAGAAATAAGCTACACCAAATCCAAATGTGTCATATCTTAGGTCTGTAGCATTTGTTGCTTTTCTTCCGGTTGAACCTGCAATAACATTTTTACCAATTTCATCTCCTGCTACTTCAGTGTTTGGATCGTACCAGTCATATTTTAATACAATTTGACCTGGGATGAATGAGTACAATGTATTTAAGAATTTCTTTTCTGATGTTGCACGATTTAAATTTTGTGCTAATTCGAAATATGCACCATTGAATTTTCTAATATAAACAGGGTTAGTTACCGTAGGCTTTGCTTGATAAGCTTTAGTAGTTGAGCTTTGGCTTGCATGAGTACCTTGAATATATTCAGCCTTCAAAGTGAAAATCCCCCATTTGAAATCTTTTTGTAATTGTCCGTCAATGCCATAATATGTTCTTGGTGCATAACTATCAGGCGCTACAGAGTCAACGTGGAATGTTCTGATACCTGCACTATCTTCTTTTAAAATGTAAGAAGCTACTTTTTTAAGCGAGTCTACATTGAAGACCACGCCACCATTGTAGTATGAAACACCAAATCCGTATTTAATATCTTCTTTACGATTAGATCTGTTTACCGATAAGTGTGTAATTAAATCTTTCTTCTTATCAAAATCTGATATACTTGAGTTTGCATCTTCTGACCCTACGCCTGTAACCATTGCAACATCAAGTTTAAGCCAATTCCAAATCCCGAACTTAGGCCCTTGTAATGTTAGTTTTGCTCCTAAATCACGTTCGTTAGGAAAAAGCAATCCTGACATACGCCCTCTTTCTGGAGCCTCACGCATGTTTGATGTATACTCTATTTCATATCCGAACGGACGATTAAAAATTCCGGCAGTTAAAGTTGCCCAATAATATTTTTGTTCTGTTACACTAGCATACGCTTCTACAACTCTTAATCCTCGCTCTGTCATGTCAGTTTGAAATACTACTTTGCTAAAGTATTTGTCGTATGTAACTTTCAAACGACCTCTTCTAACTGAAAAACGCTTGTCAACTCCAGTTGCAAAATTTCCACCTGAAGCAGATGCGATTCCTGATGAGTCAGCCCATTGAAATTGTGTTTGAATATATCCTGTCAATTGAAATCGCTTTAAAAACTCAACATCATTATAAAGTTTGTTTACTGTTTGAATCGTTGTGTCTTCTGGTTCCAATTCAATACGTGGACTTGCGATAGTTGTACTATCTTCAACCTGTGCTTGAGCATATGAACATAATAATGTTCCTAATGCCACAAGTAGGAATGTGATGGATTTGTTAATACCTTTTTGCATGTTTATAATTTGTTAAGAGGTTGCAAAT
>JBDKFN010000102.1:0-4403 GCA_039798705.1 Bacteroidota bacterium | reverse complement strand
ATACAAGGTACTATAAAATATTTTAAATAATTGAATTTCAGTAGTAAAAATTTTGACTAGTATTTTTAAATTCCAATTTTTGTCTTGGAATTAACTCATTTCCATTTTTGGACGGTATTTGTTCACAACTAGATTAGGTTATCACTTGGATTATGTGTACCAATTATTGTATTTTTGGTACATATTAAAACTATATGTACCATTCTGCACCACATCCCAAATTAACAAAACTGCCTCCTGATCGAGCGTTGGTGGAGAACATGAATATATTGAGGCAGGTAAACAAATCTATTGCTGCCCTTGCAGAACTTAAAGGAATTGCGAACCTGATTCCTAATCAGGCTATGCTAATTAATGCAATTGTATTGCAAGAGGCAAAAGATAGTTCGGAAATAGAGAATATAATTACAACACAGGATGAATTGTATCAAGCTATTACAACTGCAAACTCTAATATGTCTCCTGAAATAAAAGAGGTTATCAATTATCGAAAAGCACTTTTCGAAGGCTATAAAATAATTGATCAGCAGGGATTTCTTAAGTTGAATAACATCTGCGAAATACAAGAATTATTAGTTGCGAATAATGCAGGTTTACGAAAGTTGCCTGGTACTGTTTTAAAGAATGATAAAACAGGAAATGTGGTCTATACGCCACCTCAAAATCATGATGAAATACTCGAATTAATGGCGGACTTTATTACGCACTTCAATGAGAGCAGTGATTTATCTCCTTTAATAAATATGGCTGTTTTGCATTATCAATTTGAAAGTATACATCCATTTTATGATGGAAATGGAAGAACTGGGCGCTTGCTCAATATTTTGTATTTGATATTAAATAAAATTATTGATGTTCCTATCCTTTATCTAAGTTCCTATATTATTGATAACAAGTCGGAGTATTATCGATTACTCAATGAGGTCAATAGAAGCGGTGCATGGGAAGAATGGATATTGTATATTCTTAAGGGACTTGAACTAACAGCAAGAGATACTATTGAAAGGATATCAAAAATCAGATTGCAATTAGAAGATGCTATTTTAATGGTGCAACAGAACGCTCCTAAAATTTATCGAAAAGAGTTAGTCGAATTGTTATTTGAATACCCTTACTGTAAAGTGGAATTTGTGACAAAGAAATTAGGTGTAGAAAGAAAAGCTGCAGCAAGATATTTAAATACACTTGTTGAGATTGGATTACTTCGTCCAATGAAAATTGGAAGGGTTATGTTGTATGTTAATGTAGAGTTATTCACTTTGTTAAAAAAGTAAAATTTATTTGAGTTAATTAAGCTTTAAAAATTTATTATGTCCAACACCCATTTCAACTTCAAACAGTTTTCTGTACAGCAGAATTTATGCTCGATGAAAGTCGGGACGGATGGAGTTTTGTTGGGTGCATGGACGAATATGGATAATGCTAATAATATTTTAGATATTGGAACAGGTACTGGATTAATTGCTTTAATGCTAGCACAACGATCAAATGCGAATATAACAGCCGTAGATGCTGAAGCGAATGCTTACCAACAAGCGAAAATCAATTTTGATGCATCACCGTGGACTAATCGACTTCAACTTGTGCATTCGAAAATTCAAGATTTTCATTCGGACCAATTATTCGATTTAGTAGTTTCTAATCCACCTTATTTTTCTGGTTATTATTCTTCGGAAAATTTGTCGCGCGATATTGCACGCTCTGCAGATGTTTTATTGCCCTATGAAGAATTGATTTCTTCTGCTAAAAAATTACTAATAGCTAATGGGAGACTGACGTTGATACTTCCTGCTGATCAGCAGGAGAAAATAATAACTATTGCAAATCAAAATGAACTTGCACTTTCACGATTAACTTTCGTTAAAACAAAAAATACGAAAGACGCTAAACGTATTCTTTTAGAATTTGTAAATGCAACAAGTGAAGTCAAAGAAATTATTGATGAATTAACAATTCAATCCGATGATAACGGCCGCGTATATACGCAGGAGTATATTGATTTAACGAAGGACTTTTATCTAGCTTTCTAATTCCGAAAAACAAATACCCATTTCGCTTAACTCTTTCAAGATAGGAACATATAATTCCTCTTTAACAGGAATTTGAACTCCCTTTAATTTTATTTCTCCTCGTAAAATATGTCGAGCAGCAATTGCAAGTGGAAGCCCTACTGTTTTAGCCATGGCTGTATTAGTAGTGTCATCACCTTTTACAACCAATGAAGATGTCAATTGCTTTACAACTCCATTTATCTGATATTCGAAAATATGTTGCATCACAATCATGTCTTTATCACCTTCTTTCAACACCCATCTTTGCTCTAATAAATGTTGTAATACTTGCGCAGGACTAGCATTTTTCAAATTCGTTTTTGTAGACTCAAAAATTCCAGCATAAGAAATCATATTCATGATTGTTCCGTTGGATTCGAGGTTGCAAAGCGCTGCTACTTTTTCTTGAAGTGAATTTCCTTTAATTGAGCTTGGTAATAATGCTTCAGTTATTTGTGCGAAGGTCAAATCTTCTGAATGCTCGATTTTATAACTATCTTCCGTTAATCCTAACGTAACAAATACTTGCCAAGCATGACAGTAGTTTTTGTAACGGAGTGTTCCTCTCAATAAAGTAGGAATTGAATCTAATCCATACTGCTTACGATAGCTTAATGAATCACGATTGGCATATCCATCAAATGCTCCATAACCGTCAACATTAACTTTTTCAATCTCAGTAAACAAGCGCTGATAAGGGATGTATTTGTATTCTCCATTAGCAATGTATTTTGCCGTCCCTTGTCCTGCAACAATTACATTTCGCGGATTCCAAGTAAATTTATATCCCCACGGATTATCATTTGATTCTGGCGCTACAAGTCCGCCAGTATAAGACTTAAACGAGGTGATTTCTCCACCTGCATTTTTAATTCGATGGATAATTTCCATAGCCGACATATGATCGATGCCTGGATCTAATCCACATTCATTAAGTAATAAGATATCTGCTTCAATTGCTTTCTCATTTAAACTTTGAATTTCTTCAGAAACGTAACTTGCAGTTACCAGATTCTTTTTAAATCGTACGCAATCATGAGCTGCTAAAATATGTAGGGCAGGGGGTAACAATGAAATGACTAAATCGGCATTTTGTATTTCTTTTTCGCGCTGTTCAATATTGTCAATTGAAAATTCAAATGCAACAGCGTTCGGGTGATTATTGACTTTATTTTGAGCTGCGGATAAGGATAAATCACCTACTTTTAAAATAAAACCGTCTGAAGTGGAGTTATTTAATAAATATTGAATCAGCGTTCCGGATGATTTTCCAGCCCCAAGTAAAAGAATCGTTTTCATACATTAAATGCTTCTGCGAATTTAGAAATTATAATGGAACAAGATTATTATGAAGATTAATGTGAATGTTATAAATTTGCTTCCTCAAAACAATTAAAATATGATTAAGAAAATTTTAGCCTTAGCCATCGTTGTTACATTCGGTTATATTGCGAATGCACAAACTGCCAACTTGATTTTGTTTACTGAGAATGGTGAACAATTTACTGCGATTCTAAATGGAATCAGACAAAATGGAAAACCTGAGACAAATGTTAAAATCACAGGGTTAAATGCAGAGTATTACAAGCTTAAAGTGATTTTTGATAACAATGCTTTAGGAGAGAAGAATTTTAATATCAACTTAGCCTTAGGAGAAGAAACAACATATTGCATAAAGAAGAATAACAAAGGAGAATATGTTACTCGCTTTATGAGTAATGTCCCTTTGGATCAAGCCCCATCAGCACCTGCATCCCAAACTGTCGTTGTGTACAATGCAAATCCTGCAGCTTCAAATGCCAATACAACGGTAATACATCAGCAAACTACAACAACTACTACTAATGGTACTTCTAATCCTGATAACGTAAACATTAGTCTAGGGATTAATGTAGATGGAATGGGAGGTGGCATCAATATGAATGTGTCTGGAGCTGACTTAGACATGGATAATTCATCATCTGTACATTCAACTACAACTACTACAACTACAACCACTACTCACTCTTCAAGTGGTTATGATTCGCATGAAGGACATAATCATCCACATCAACAACCTGCTCCAGCTCCTGTAGTTTATTTACCTGGATATAATGGACCAATTGGTTGTCCAGTGCCAATGTCACCTAATGATTTCTCTGATTTAAAGAGAACAGTAAATTCAAAAACTTTTGAGGATACCAAACTTACTATAGCAAAGCAAGTAGTTTCATCTCAATGCTTATTAACTAATCAGGTTAAAGATCTTTTAGGTTGCTTTACTTTTGAGGCGAACAAATTAGAAATGGCTAAAAATTGCTATTCACATACATATGATATTGGAAATTATTTCAAAGTGAATGATGTGTTTAC
>JBDKFN010000101.1:0-4429 GCA_039798705.1 Bacteroidota bacterium | reverse complement strand
AAACGCAGCCTTTTTTATGATTATCTAATAATTATTTAACCATTTTCTGAATTAGTTGTTCTTTACCATTATTTAATTTAATCAAATAGATGCCTGAAGCAATAGGAAAATCTAATGTTATAGCTCCCCTATCCGAATGAAGCATAAAGGTTTTAAGTACCCTTCCTTGTAAATCTATTAACTCAATTTTTGCTTCTTTTGCTAAATCATTTAATTGATATTGAATTTGAGAATTAGCATGAATTGGATTAGGATAAATTGACATAGTTGAAATACCCGGGCCATTCACTTGTAACCCAACTTTTGCAGTTTCAATCACATATACTTTATCAACGCCTGCTTCTACAATATGTCCAATGGCATCATCACCTGTTAAAAATGACAATTGCATATTAGATCTATTGACAACATTTGGAAAATAGTCTGAAACTAAAATCTGTTTTTCTACCCATGAATTATTATTAACAGATGCAGCGGTAACCACTTCTACAACCTTTGAAATTGTGCCGTTTGATAAAATTACTTTTAATGAATCGTTTGGATTACCCGAACCACCCGAATTGGCAAACCATCTTTGGTATTTTATTGCTGGTGCAACATAACTACTTAAATCTAAAACTGGTGAAGTTAAAGTAGTATAGCCGTTATCGATATCGTCTGTACCTGCAGCACCTCCGCCATTTCCTGTAATATAACAATCATCTCCAAAATCGTTATTTGCATCAAATTCCGGGGCAATTTGTTGACCTGTTAATACGGTACCAATTGGTTCACCTTTTACCCATGAACCACGCAATGCATTACCCGTTACTGTCCAATTATTTTGAAAAATGAAATCGTCGTAAAAACCTGGCTTTAATTCATAAGCTAATATTCCTGTGCTTGGAGTATATAAAGTTGAATCATAAAATGTAGTTTCATATCCTTCTTTGCCTACATAGGTAGCATAGGTTCCAGCGTAAAATGGATTAAAAGAAATTTGCCCATTGGCATCAGATGTTACTTTAACATTGAACTCTGCATTTTTTAAAATTACATTGGCATTGGCAATTTTTACATTTGAGCTATCTTTTAATTGTACAATGCCTGTAAGGTTATAATTTAATCTTTGTGTAAGTAAAACAGGCATCCAAGTAACCACCCCATTTTTCAATACTACATTTTGAATAGTTAGTGGCACATAACCTGGCGCATTTACCAGAATTGTATAGGTTCCAGAATCTACAGTACCTGTTTTAAACTCCCCATTAAATTTTGTAATACTATTTAATTCCGCTTTGTTTAAAACAGTAATGGTAGCACCGGCAATTGCCGTTTGTGTTGTTTGATCACTCACTAATCCTTCTAGGAAACAAGCCCTGCGATAAGTTGGAGTTAACACAAACATGCCATTTTCAATATCAGAAATTAATAAATTTCCTGAAGGCAAATAACCATAAACGCCCCAGGCTCCATTAAATGTTCCACCAGTATGTGTTGGTGAAGTGTCGTAATTTCCTACTTGCACTAAATTATCTGGACGGCTAGCATCTACAATAGTTACCCCATCTGTATAATAACTGGTCAATAAGAAATCTGTATTATGTCCTGTAACTGATGGATTATTTAACACATATGTATTATGACAAATTGAACCCTTACTTGCTGGAGATTGGTAACGGTCTAATTCTTTGATATTAGAATAATCTGAAATATCGTAAGCAGTAACCCAAGCATCAGCTACTTCATCTGTAGTATAAATTACTTTTCGATTGGTAGACATCCAAGAGTTATGGGTGAATTGTTTAGAAGTTACTTGAGAATTGATGACCACTGGAGCAGAAGGATTTCTTGCATCAATAATTTCTAAAGTACCACTATAAGGCTGTGCCGAATAAAGAGTGTCATTACGAACATAACCGTCATGTACATAATTATTTGAAACAGTACCTAAATAATGTGGATTCCAAGGATCCATCAAACTAAAAACTTTGGCGCGTCCATTCTGGTAATTTCCACCATATAAATATAATTTACCATTGTCTATATGTAGCGCATGTATTTGATCGATGAAACCTGCAACTGCACCATCTCCTGTATAATTTTTTGAATAAATAGTATCTGGGAAATGACTCATGTCAACAATTTTAACACCAGTTCCTGCTTCAGTAGTTACATATGCATATTTACCCCAAGTACGAACTTCTCTCCAAGAAGAAGTTGGGCCAGGTACAAAAAATCGCTTAAAAGGTTGATCTGGATTAGTCACATTTACAACAGAGAGACCATTATTAGCGCCTACAAGCGCATACTCTTTGCCTGTTGTATCAACATAACCCCAAATATTAGATAACTCAGCATAGGGAATATTTGAACGAAATTGAATGTTTGCATTTTGAGCAGAAGTTGTTTTTGAAAAACCTGTTATGGTTAAAAATAAGATGAAACTTGCACTGATTCTGGTAAAATTTAAATTCATATTAATTAATTTTTAATAATTTTCTGTTGAAAGGTCTGGTTTGAATTATCAGTTAATTGAATCCAATAGGTACCTGCTGCTAATTTTGACAAATCAATTTCTTCTTTAGAAGTATGATTGATATTTTTATGATACACCTCGGTACCTAAAATTGAAAACACTTTAATGGTACCAATTATAGGTTGAGTTAATTGCACATTTAATGTTGCATCAAAAGCAGTTGGATATACTTTCCATGGGCTATTAGTGTTGAAATCATTGACCCCCATGCCATTTGGATATAAATTAATTGTTTGGTTATTCACTACTCCAGCTGTAAAATTAAAACTCATTGATGCTGTTCTATACCCTGTTTTAAATACACTAACTTTGATTATTCCGGTATCAACCGTGCCCGTTTTGAAGGTTCCATCTAAACCAGAATATTTCAATTTTGCATTAGAAGATATTTCTATACCAGCATTTGGAATAGCTAAACCTGTAGCAGCATCAATGATTGTACCTTCTAAGTATGCAGCTCTTTTATAAGTTGGTTTAACAACAAATAAACCCAAGGTCATGTCTGATAAAATTAAATTACCAGAAGGTAAAAATCCATAAACACCCCAAGTACCATCGTAGCTTGAGCCTGAAAGATTATTGGTATCGTAATTACCAACCTCCACTAAGTTTGCTGGTCTTGCCGCATCTACAATTGTTACACCTTCGTTGTAATAAGATGTTAAAACAAAATCAGTTGCGTGTCCGGTAACCGCTGGGTTATTTAATACATAGGTATTATGTGGAATTGCTCCGTTTGAAAATATTCTTTTATAGCTATCTAAATATTTGATATTTGAATTATCTGATATATCATAAGAAGAAACCGTTGCATCAGTTACTTCATCTGTAGTATACAAAGTTTTTCCATCGGTCGATAACCAAGTATTATGGGTAAATTGGTTGGGTGTTGATTGAGAATTAATAACAATTGGCGTAGACTTATTCGTTAAATCAACAATACTAAATTGACCAGCATAAATTTCACCAGCATATAATTTATTGTTTTTTACAAAACCATCGTGAACGTATCTGGTGTTGTAAGCCCCTGCAAAAGTGGGGTTCCAAGGATCTGATAAATTTAAAATTAGCGCACCTCCATTTGATAAACTATTATTGGCACCATATAAATATAAATATCCTGCATCTATTTGTAAGGCATGTACGTTTGAAATTACACCATTGAGCGTAAATTGTTTTGTAGGCACGCTGTCTGGTAAATAACTTAAATTTGCAATGGTTATTCCAAAAGTATTATCCGATGCTTCTGTTGTTATATATGCATAATTACCCCAAGTTCTAATTTCTCTCCAAATACTGTTTGGACCAGGAATAGTCAATTTTAAAACTGGATTTGATGAATTTGTAATATCTACAATGGCACATGCACCATTGTTACCTGCACCACCAGTTAAACCAACTAATGCATATTCTGTATTCCCTTTAACAAAACCCCAAATATTTGCAGTACCACTATTGGTGAATGCTAAAGAACTTTTTAATTCAATGTTATTGTTTTGTGCAAAACCCAATGAACAATGAAGGCCTAATAAACAAATTAATATAGCTTGTATCTTTTTCATAGCTTGAATTAAGAAAATATTAAGCTATGAAGATATGAAAAAAGGTGAAATTAGGGTTGAAAAAAGCAAATTATTCGACGAATAAGGATACCGATAATTGATCGGGGCATTGATCCCATAATTCTGCAATGGTTTGATGCAATTTGGGATGTTTAAACTGAGGGTTCAGGTCAAGTAAAGGTTGCAAAACAAATGCCCTATTTTGTAATTCTGGGTGTGGAATTTGAATAAATGAGGTTTGATGAATTTCTTCACCATAAAAGATAATATCTAAATCGATGATGCGTGGCTCCCACTTTTGCATACGCTCACGACCCATTTTAGACTCAATTGCTAATAATACCTGCAT
>JBDKFN010000100.1:0-4444 GCA_039798705.1 Bacteroidota bacterium | reverse complement strand
CCTACTGATTCCATTTGCGCATTTGGTAAAGAAGCCGACTACTTCACAAACTCTCACTTTGGAAACATAACACCCTACAACGAATTTTCTCCTTTTAGAAAGCTATGTAACAAGAAAGGAAAAATATTAATGTTGGGAACGACCCTAAATGGAGCTTGCACTAACTTACATACGTTGGAAGACGCTGTTTTATTTAAATATCCTGTTTATGGTGATCAAATTTTCACTGTAAAAATGATTGACCATCACGGAGCAATCCACACGATGGAAACGAAAGTTCACAACCCTGTTTGGTCTGCGAAAAGAAATTGTGATGCACTTAAACCATTGTTTGAAAAAGAACAGGTGTTGATTAATGGCAAAATTGGCGAAGCAAAATGCATGCTTATTGATGCCAATAAAATGTTAGAAGTAATGATTGATTTTTATAACAGATACGGAGTAACGATGTACACTCCTTTTGGAACTAATAATGAGCTGGCGAATTAATTCATGAATATTTATTTGACATTCGACTATGAATTATATTTCGGTGAAAGAACTGGAACAGCTAAGCATTGCATTTTAAATCCTACGCAATTACTGAAAGAAGTAGCCGACAAACACCAAATTAAATTAGTTCAATTTGTCGATGTTGGATACATTATAAAACTAGAAGAATACAAAAGTGAATATCCTGAACTTGAAGATGATTATCGGTTAGTCACGAACCAGGTTAAGCAGTTATTTCTGGACGGACATGATATTCAATTGCACATACATCCACATTGGGAAGACAGCTTTTATCGTGATGGCAAATGGCATATCATCGCTAAGCGTTATAAACTTTCAGACTTTGATGATGAAAATATTGAGAGAATTGTCGCAACCTACAAACAAAAACTTGAATCTCTCACCGCACCTGATTCCATATTCGCATTTCGTGCTGGAGGTTGGTGCATACAACCATTTGAAAAATTCAAATCGGCATTTCTAAAAAACAATATTACTGTCGACTCTAGCGTATTTAGAAATGGAAAGTATAGTTCAGAACAATACAGCTATGATTTTACGAATGCGCCAGATCTAAGCAGCTGGAATTTTGATAACGACCCTTGCAAATCTGAAGAAGGACCATTTAAAGAAATACCTATAGGCTCAATTAAAAATAGTCCGCTGTTTTATTGGAAGTTATTTTTACTAGGAAGAATCAATCCTTATGAACACAAGCCCTTAGGTGATGGAATTCCAATTGCAGCACCTGGAATGCGCAAGAAATTATTAACGCAGTTCACACAGAACACTGTTTCGGTTGATGGTTATAACGCTGCTCTATTAAATAAAGCTCTGCGTCAGCATAAAGGCAAAAACGAATTAGTAATTATTGGACATCCCAAATCATTAACTCGCTTCGGACTAAAAGCACTTGATCGATTTATTTCAGAAAACAAAAACAAACATCAATTCACTACCTTTCAAATAGAGAGAAATAAATAATGATTAAGTATCTAAAGCGAGAAGAAATCAATGTTCAAAAATGGGATGAGTGCATTTTACGCAGTACATCACCTCAGATTTTTGGATGCTCGTTTTATTTAGATGTATGTTGTCCTGATTGGTCGGCTTTAGTACTAAACGATTATGAAGCTGTTTTTCCAATCAACGTAAAGCAAAAATATTTTATCAAACACCTAACGCAGCCATATTTCGTAAGGCATTTTGGAGTTTATGCTTCTAAACCAATTTCCGATTTCAAGCCATGGATTCAAGAATTAAAAAAACATGCGAGCTATTTCAACTTTAATATTTTCAATTCAACGAATGACTTTTCGAGCGAATACAAGTCAGGCGAAAAAATATACCAGCTGCTCAATCTGAATCTTACTTACGAAGCGCTCCGAAAAAATTATAGCGAGAGCCATCTTCGGAAATTAAAAAAGATTTCTCCGCTTGAAACCACTATTGTAGACATTACCGATTATTCCATTTACATCAACGAATTTAAAAACACGATATCAGAAAAGAACCTAAATTATTCTGATGCACATTTAAAAATATTGCATCAATTGATGAGTGAATTACCAAAGCACTGCAAAGTAATTTCAAAAGGACTTTTACTGAATGGAGAATTAGTAGCAGGTGCTTATTTTGTTCAATACCATAATCGACTATTATATTTAAAAGGATTTAGAAAGTTTAATACAGAAAATGATGGTGGCATGTTTTTACTTTTTGATAGCATCATAAAAGAGAATAGCAATCTCGATTTAACCCTCGACTTTGGAGGATCTAATAATTCGAATGTGCGTCAATTTTTTAAAGGATTTGGAGCAGAAGATTCAGTATATTTACATCTTGAAAAAAACGAATTGCCTTTTTTAATTCGTTGGCTGAAAAAATAATTATGTCAAATAAAGTTGCAGTTATTACAGGAGTTAGTGGTGGTCTCGCGCAAGAAGTTGTGCTAACAATGATTCGCGCCAACTATCATGTTGCAGCAATTAATCGCAATTCAGATTTCGATCTTTCCATATTCAAAAACGAAGCTGATAAAAATAGTTTACAATTTAAAGTTTACACCGCTGATATTTCATCCGAAGAAAGTATTGCGATTGCAACGAATCAAATCATTAGTGATTTTAGTCGTATTGATGTTATCGTTCACTTAGCAGGCATTTCCTTTAGCGGCATGAGTTGGAAGCAATCAATTGAAAATTGGAATGAAGTGCTCTCAATCAATTTAACAGGACCAATGTTAGTTAGCAAGCATTTGATTCCGCAGATGAAGAAGCAAAACGAAGGATGCATAATTTATTTTTCATCAATTGTTGCGCATCGCGCAGTAGCTGGTACATCGGCCTATGCAGCAAGTAAGGCAGGCCTTGAAGGACTAACACGAACTCAAGCAATTGAACTTGGAAATTCAAACATAACTGTTAACTGCATCGCGCCTGGATATTTTGAAGCCGGCATGATCAGAGAAATCAATGACAGTTTACGCAATGAACTTATTAAATCAACACCATTAAAATCACTCGGCAATCCGAAAAGTATTGCAGAAACAGTTTTATATTTGTGTGGGGCTGGTGGTCGTTTTACGACTGGACAAGTTCTACATGTTAACGGAGGATTATTTATTTAAAAACAGATACCATGGTACACTTATTAAGCGAAAAGAATTCAATCATCAATCATTTCATAGCAGAGTTAAGAGATGTAGAAATTCAAAAAGACAGAATGCGTTTCAGAAGAAATATTGAAAGAATTGGTGAGATTGCAGCTTATGAAATAAGCAAAACAATGGAATTTGAAACGAAAGATGTAGTTACTCCATTGGGTGTCGCTCCTACTCCACTTTTAAAAGAGCTTCCAGTTGTTGGAACAATTTTAAGAGCAGGATTACCACTACATCAAGGTATTTTAAATTATTTCGACGGAGCAGATAATGCATTCGTTTCTGCCTATAGAAAGCATCATAAAGATGGCAGCTTTGATATTCGTTTAGACTATATGAGTAGTCCGAGTTTAGAAAACAGAATATTAATTTTAGCAGACCCAATGGTTGCAACTGGCTCTTCAATCGTTGTTACTTTTAAAGAAATGCTTCAAGGTGGCCGTCCGAAGCATACGCATATTGTTGCGTGTATAGCAAGTACACAGGGTGTAGAATATGTAAAGAGTCACATGCCATCTGATGTAACGTTATGGATAGGTGCTATAGATGAAGAGTTGACTGCACAATCTTATATTGTTCCAGGCTTAGGCGATGCTGGCGATTTAGCTTTCGGTACTAAGGCTCAACACTAGTCGGCCTTACTACTTTTATTTTTATGCAGGAGATCATTAAAATTATTCAAGTAATTTTATTGAGTAGCGTTAAATTCGTTACAGGGCCAACCTTTGCATATTACAATAAAAGTCATGACTTCTCTTTCTTTGAAGTAATTTTTTATAGCGTTATAGGCGGAATGCTTGGGGTTTTTGTGTTTACTTTTTTCTCTGACAAAATACATCAAGGATGGTTGATGATTAAGTTAAAATTTAAGAGAACATTTAATAGCAATAACAATTACTCAGAACCAGTTGCGGATGTCGACACTCCAGTAAAAATCAAGTATACTTACGTTGATAGTCATCAGCAACCAAAAAAAGTATTTACGAAGAGAAACAGAAGAATCGTAACTATATTTCGCAAATATGGGTTGTTTGGGATAGCCTTCCTTACGCCCGTTATCTTATCAATTCCAATAGGAACTATCATTGCAAATAGTCTCGAACCTAAGAAGAGAAAAATATTTCTATTCATGTTTATTTCTATTTTATTCTGGTCGACGTTAATGGTAAGTCTTTTTGAAATCTTTCATGCTAAAAACGTTATTGACTTACAAGAGCAAATCACTAAATGAAAAATATCACTCATATTTTCTTCGACTTAGATCATACCTTATGGGACACTGATAAGAAC
>JBDKFN010000099.1:0-4562 GCA_039798705.1 Bacteroidota bacterium | reverse complement strand
TTTGTGCTTCGACTTACTGGCAAAGTAGGAGAGGTTTGTTCGTATGACTCGGAATGCTTCTGCTATCTGACTTTGAGGGTATTTATCTACCATCAAATACTCATCTTCAGCTTCTTTACTTTTTCCTATAACGCCGATGATTGGTAATTCCGTTACTTCTTTAATATCTTCTTTTGAGAATACATAATTATAATATATTCCTTTAAAGAAAATAATTAGTAAGGCTAATGCTAATCCACCGCCAATACCAGCAGCTAATGTCATTACTGGTAATGGATGTAATAATCCGTTGCCGTATGCTGATTCTAAAACAATTTTATCAGCAACAATACTTGCTTTAGCTATGATTGTTTGTGCACGAGTTTCTAATAAGAACTTATATATTTCAGAATAAATTTCTACGTTACGGTTAATATTTACAATACCACGTTGTGTTGATGGCATCTGACGTAAAGCACTATTATAAGAGCCGATTTGTCCGCTGATGCTATTAATTTTATTGACTAAATTTTTTCGGATGTTTAATACAATTCCAGAAATTTTTTGCTTTGAACGCGAAATCATCTGGTCATTCTCTACCACTGATTTAGAACTTTCTGTATTACTAAATAATAAGTTAGAACGTTTTTGTTGCAATGCATACAATTCATCAAATGCACCTTGTAACCCTGGGTCATTTGCTTCAGCTAAAACAGAAGGGGAGATAGCCATATTTTCTCCGTTCGAATTCGTTAGATAATCATACATCATATCTACCGACTTTAACTGAATATTCATTCTTGCTTTTTCAGAATCAAAATCAACAACACGTTGAAATAACATTCCTGACTCTTCACCTAGGTTTAATGTGGTACGACTTTTCTGAAATGATTCAAGATTGTTTTCAACATTATTCAATTGATTTTCTACATCAGCTAATTGTGCATCAATAAATCGTACTGTATTTTCGTTAACTGTTTTTTGTACTTCAACTGAATTTTCAATGTAATTATTGATAAGTGTATTTAAGAAATCGACTGCTTTATCTTCAACTTCGTCTTCTAAAGAGATTTTAATAACAGTTGCTGTTTGATCTTTTTCAATAGTTAATGCATGTTGATATTTCTTTATTAATTCATCATGATTTTTAAATTTAAAAATATAAGGGATATCACTAATTTTTGTATTACGATTGATAACGGTTGAATCTGGATTAACAATGAATGAAAACTTTTCATTAATCACAGGAACACCAAATTTTGATTGGCGCTTGAATTTATAATCATCAGTATTTATTTCAACAATAAATGATTGCTGATTTAGAATTTTAATTTCAAAAGGAACATTATATAAACTCTTATCTGTTAGTTTGCCTACTACTGTAAATGGAGTTCCTTTATAAACTTCACCTGTTTTTAAACGGCCTTCAATATAATACCCAATATCTAAGTTTAATTTATTGATTGTTTCGTCAATTAATTTAGTCGACTTAATAATTTTTACTTCATTCGCAATGTCTTCTTTTCTTGGGGCAGATGGCAATGACTCACTTAATGCATCTTTGAATGGGTCTTTTTGAGGTTTAATCAATAATTCAGTTGTAGCTCCGTAATATTTTGTGGCATTGTACAGATAAGCACCACCGATAATGACACCTAATCCAATAAAAATTACAAACCAATACCAGTTCTTGCTGATCGTAGATAAACCTTTTTTGATGTCTTTCGAATCAATAAGATTATTAGTGCCCATTTTCTTTTCCATACTTAATTATAATGTATTGTAAACAATAGGTGGCATTTTACGCTCAACCTTAATTTTAGTTTTAGTTTTTTAAAAATTATTTGGAGGTTCCATTTTGACGAAAGAAATCTAACCTACAAACTATTAGCAAAGGTATTCTAGTGACTTCTTTAGATGGCTTCAAGAATAAATTGTTATCAGCAATTGGTTGTGAATTATATTTTAACTCTCAACGTAAAAAAGGGAACATTAAAAGTAAATTCGCCATAGAATCTTCTTTTACAAAACGATTAAAATGAAAAAAGCTTTAATTACAGGAATTACTGGTCAGGATGGAGCCTATTTAGCTGAACTTTTACTGGCAAAGGGCTATGAGGTGCATGGTATCAAACGCCGTAGTTCGCTCTTTAACACGCAGCGCATTGATCATTTATATGCTGATCCGCATGAGCAAGGTGTTCGCTTCAAATTACATTATGGCGATTTAACCGACTCAGTTAATATTATCCGAATTATCAGCGAAGTAATGCCAGATGAAATTTATAACCTAGGCGCTATGTCGCACGTGCATGTGAGTTTTAACTCTCCGGAGTATACTGCTAATGCTGATGCACTTGGAGCTTTACGAATTCTAGAGGCCGTTAGAATGTTGAATCTTACTGACAAGTGTAAAATTTATCAGGCTTCTACGTCTGAATTATACGGATTAGTGCAAGAAATTCCGCAGCGAGAATCGACTCCTTTTTATCCTCGTTCGCCTTATGCGGTAGCTAAGCTATATGCTTATTGGATTTTCGTGAACTACCGTGAGTCGTATAATATGTTTGCGGTAAACGGGATTTTATTTAATCATGAATCGCCATTAAGAGGAGAAACATTTGTGACGCGTAAGATAACTCGCGCCGTTGCGAGAATTGCTCTTGGATTACAAGACAAAGTGTTCATGGGGAATATTGATGCAAAGCGTGATTGGGGTCATGCGAAGGATTATGTAGAAGCAATGTATTTAATGTTGCAACAAGACAAACCGGAAGATTATGTAATTGCAACCGGAGTCACTACAACGGTTCGTGATTTTATTAATATGTCGTTTGCTGAAGTTGGAATTAAAATTCAATGGGAGGGAAGTGAAGAAAATGAGGTGGGGAAGGTAGCTGAATGTACGAATAAAGAATACCAGGTTCCGGTAGGCCAGGTAGTTGTGGCAATTGATAAACGCTATTATCGTCCTGCGGAAGTAGACATATTAATTGGTGATCCAGCTAAAGCAAAGAAGCAATTGAACTGGCAACCTAAATACGACTTACCAGCTATTGTAAAGGAAATGGTGGCTGCCGATTTAGTCATATTCAAGAAAGATAAATTCTTGCGCGATGGTGGTCATGATGTATTAAACTACAACGAGTGATGCAGAAAGACTCAAAAATTTTTGTTGCCGGACATCGTGGTATGGTGGGTTCGGCTATTGTTAGAAATTTACAGGCAAGGGGATTTTCGAATATCGTTACCCGAACATCGGCGGAGCTTGATTTAAGAAATCAGCAAGCGGTGAATGATTTTTTTCTAGAGCAGAAACCTGAATATGTGTTTTTAGCTGCTGCAAAAGTGGGGGGTATTGTTGCCAATAACGTTTACCGCGGACAATTCATTTATGAGAATCTGATGATTCAAAGTAATGTGATTCACGCGGCTTATAGTAATGGAGTAAAGAAGTTATTGTTCTTGGGGTCGTCGTGCATTTATCCTAAGCTGTGCGAACAGCCCATCAAAGAATCTTACTTATTGAATGGCTTTTTAGAACAAACGAACGAGCCTTACGCCATTGCTAAAATTGCAGGATTGAAAATGGCGGAGTCGTATAAAAGGCAGTACGGATGTAATTTTATAAGTGCCATGCCGACTAATTTATATGGGCCTAACGACAACTATGATTTGAATAACTCGCATGTATTACCGGCGTTGATTCGTAAGTTTTACGAGGCTAAAATGAATAATACACCCGCAGTTGAGATCTGGGGAACGGGTACACCTAAGCGGGAATTTTTGCATGTAGATGATCTTGCGGAGGCTTGTTTTTTTCTGATGGAAAATTATGATGGCGAAGGCCATGTGAATGTTGGAACTGGGGTGGATGTGACCATTGGAGAGCTGGCTCATAAGATCAAGGAAGTAATAGGGTATGAAGGCCAGTTGATTTTTAATATCGATAAACCAGACGGTACTCCTCGTAAATTATTGGATGTTAGTCTGATTAACGGACTTGGCTGGAAACATACCATCGACCTTGACAAAGGAATTCGAATGGTGGTGGATGATTTGGCGGGGAAGGGATTTAAGTTTTAATAAGAATAAAGGAAGCTTGTTGAGCGTAGTCGAAACAAGCTAAATAATTGGGTTAATAATTCATTTTCAATCCCGATTGATGTCGGGACAAATTATCAAATTAAATAAGTGCGTCCCCCCATACCCATCAAGGTATGCACCTATGCTTTTTGAGGTAAAATGGAGGAACAAAGTAGGATATTGTAAAAATGAGTGCAAACCCTCATGTTTTTTAGGCAACCTAACAGTTTTATTAGCGTACTAATGCCACTATTTCGAATTGTTCATTATTTATTTAGCTGAAAATCAACAGCAATTTGGTTAACAACTTCTTTCGTGGGGTGAAAAAAATCACAGAATCTTGCATTAGAAAGTTATAAGCCCTAAATTGCATTTACAAATGAGAGTCAAATTAATTTGCCTTTCCCGGTTGTAATCTGAAAAAGTATTCGCAAATTCTTATCAGGTGTTGAAGAAAAAAAGTTGCATAACAAATATTATATATTGTAACTTTTTGT
>JBDKFN010000098.1:0-4653 GCA_039798705.1 Bacteroidota bacterium | reverse complement strand
GCCGTTTGGGTATATCCTAATTTAACAAGTTTAAATTTTGAACAATTAATAAATTTATATAACAGTAAATTTTAAAATTATATGAAAAAATATTTTTCTGAAAATGAATGGCAAATTATTGAAAATGGATTTGATCCACAATTTCATGAATCTGCCGAAAGTATTTTCAGTATTGGGAATGGTAAGATGGGACAAAGAGGAATGTTCGAAGAACAATATTCGGGCAAATCTTTACAAGGGTCTTATGTTGCGGGTGTTTATTATCCAGACAAAACAAGAGTAGGTTGGTGGAAAAATGGATATCCTGAATATTTCGCAAAAGTACTGAACAGTCCAAATTGGATTGGAATGAATATTGAAATTGAAAACGAATGTTTGGATTTGGCAAAAGTAAAAGTGTCCAACTTCAAGCGTGTGTTGGATATGCAGCATGGTTTATTGCAAAGAAGTTTTCATGCCGAGTTATCTGGCGGTAAGCAAATTGCAGTAAATGTAGAAAGATTTGTAAGTGCTACGCATGATGAAATTGCATGTATCAGGTATCAAATTACCCCAATTAATTTTTCAGGAAAATTAAATTGGTCAAACTATGTTGATGGTTTAGTCAAAAATATGGATTCCAATTATGATGAAATTTTTTGGGATCGTGTTGCTGAGGAAGCAAATGGTAATCATGTTGCGATTCAAGTGAAAACTAAAAAATTAGATTTTAGTGTTGCTGCTGGATTCGAATTGAAGTGTTTTGAAAACGATCAATTGCAAGAGCAAATTGCAATAAGTTCAAAGCCTTGGGTTGCCTCTGCAGATTGGCAAGTGCAAATGAAGCAAGGGCATACTTATACAATTGAAAGATTTGTAGGAGTAGTTTCTTCTTTAAATTATAGTAGTGAAAATTTACTAAATGCCTGTCATAAAAACACCCAGCAAGCAGTTGCTTTGGGTTATGATGCTTTGCGTCAATTGCAAATGGAATATTGGAAAAACCTTTGGTCTCATTGTGATATTAAAATTGACGGTGACATAGCAGCGCAACAAGGAATTCGATTTAATATTTTTCAATTAAGCCAAACATATACGGGTGTTGACGAAAGATTAAATATTGGACCTAAAGGATTTACTGGAGAAAAATATGGTGGGTCAACTTATTGGGATACCGAGGCATATTGTATCCCATTTTATTTAGGTACAAGCGATCCAAAAATTGCCAAACAATTATTGAATTACAGATTCAAACAATTGCCTAAGGCCATTGAGAATGCGAGTAAGTTAGGCTTTGAGAAAGGCGCTGCTTTGTATCCTATGGTTACCATGAATGGGGAAGAATGTCATAACGAATGGGAAATTACTTTTGAAGAAATTCATAGAAATGGAGCCATCGCATTTGCAATTTATAATTACGAAAATTACACAGCAGACCTAAGCTACCGAGCAGAAGGTGGTGCGGAGGTGCTAACAGGAATTGCGAGGTTCTGGGCACAAAGAATTACTTGGTCTGAAAACAAAAAGCAATATGTTATGCTTGGTGTAACTGGTCCAAACGAATATGAAAATAACATCAATAACAATTGGTATACCAATTACATTGCTTGTTGGTGTTTGAAATATACTTCTCAAGTTTTAGCAGAATGGAAACAGTCGGATGCGAGTGCATACAATGCTTTTGTCGCTAAGGTGGAATTTGATGAAGCAAATGAATTGAGTAAATGGAAACATATTTTTGACAATATGTTTTTCCCTTACGATGAAAATGCAAATGTATTTTTACAACAAGAAGGATACCTCGACAAAGAACAATTGCTTGCCAGTGATTTAAAACCAACTGAGCGCCCAATTAATCAGCATTGGAGTTGGGATAGAATTTTACGTTCGTGTTTTATCAAACAAGCAGATGTTTTACAAGGTTTGTTTTTATTTGAAGATCATTTTGATTTAGCTACTTTGAAAAACAATTTTGATTTCTATGAACCAAGAACAGTTCATGAATCTTCGTTGTCGCCATGTATTCATGTTATCCAAGCAGCCAAATTGGGTTACCAAGAAAAAGCATACGAATTATATTTGCGTACTTCTAGATTAGATTTAGACGATTATAACCACGAAGTGCATGAAGGGTTACACATTACCAGTATGGCGGGCACGTGGATGGCCGTAGTGATGGGTTTTGGAGGCATGCGTGTAGTAGAAGGCGAGCTTTCATTTGCGCCAATGTTGCCAAAACAATGGAAGGGATTTTCGTTCACCATTTGTTTTAAAGGTGCTGTCATTAAAGTGCAAGTAAAAGATCAGAATGTAGATTTATCACTTGTTTCTGGAAATCCTTTAACAGTGAAATTGTTTGAAGAAAAAGTGCAGTTGAATTAATTAGTCGTTTTATGAAATCATTTAAACTTTTATTAGTTACTATTTTTTGTTTTGTTCAACCATCGTTTGCGCAAAGCGATATTGTTGGCTTAGCCAGTCCAATTCAATTACAGCCAGATAGTACTGTAATATTTGTTTCTGATTATTTTCCTTTTCAATCTCAAATTGATTCAGTAAAAGTTTTTGACGGTTTAACTTTGAATTCTTTTTCAAATGATGCCATCGTTTTATCTGGTAATCTAGTTAGTATTTACAGTACGATTTCAGTTTATATTGCACAAAAAAAATATGAAATTTTAGTGAAACAATCTGCTAAGAAAAGTTTCAAAATGAATTTTACATTGCCAGTTGCAGCCAATGAATTAGCCATAAAAGGCAGCTTTTCCGCTTGGGTTGCAGATAGTAAGCACATGAGCCCGGTTGGTCCTAAGCCAACAAAAAACTGGGTTTGGGATGCGAAAAATATCAACCAAGGAGAACATCAATTAAAATTAGTTGCCGATGGTCAAGAATTAGATCCAATTGGAATGCAAACGGTACCTAATGGTTTAGGTGGAACTAATATTCAAATTAAAGTAGGCGCTTTAGATCAAGCATTACCTAAAATTGCTACCGAAACATTTGCAAAGAATAACATAATAATTGCTACTGAAAATTGTTCGCAAGTAATATGCTTTTGGCAAAACCAAGTGATCTATCGTTCCTCTAAAGTGAAGTCAACTTTTAAATTCGCAATTCCAAGTTTTGCGAATGAAATGGATAGGAGTTTTATAAGAATATATGCAGCCAATGAAAATGCTGCAGCAAATGATATTTTAATTCCTTTGGCAAAAGGGCAGGTATTGACTACCGCTGCTGGCTTAGACCGATCAGACCTACACGCACAAATTTTATATTTCTTAATGGTCGATCGTTTTGCGGATGGAGATACAACGAATAATCCAAAAAGATTAGCTGAAGTTTTGCCAAAAGCAGATTATATGGGCGGAGATTTACAAGGTGTAAATTTGAAAATCAAACAAGGTTATTTTGATGAATTAGGTGTTAATGCAATTTGGTTATCTCCAATTTCTGAAAACCCTGCTGGTGCATTTGGTTATTGGAATAAAGGCGTTACAACTAAGTTCTCCGGATACCATGGTTATTGGCCTACTTCTTATTCAAAAGTTGATGCTAGGTTTGGAACCAATAAAGGATTTGAAACTTTAATTAACACGGCACATGAAAAACAATACAATGTAATCTTAGATTTTGTTGCACACCATATTCACACTGATCATCCTTTATATAAACAACACCCAGATTGGGTTACTCCTTTGTATTTGCCAGATGGAAGCATGAATACAGAACGTTGGGACGATTATCGATTAACCACTTGGTTCGATACTTTCTTGCCAACCTTATTGATGGAAAAAGAAGCCGTAAGAGAAGTGGTATCGGATTCTGTTTTATTTTGGGTAAAGAATTTTGAGATCGACGGGTTTAGACATGACGCTAGCAAGCACGTCCCATCAGAGTTTTGGCGCTTGTTAACCAAAAAAATTAAAAATATATCTGCAACCAAAAACAGTAAAATGTTTTATCAAATTGGCGAAACATATGGAAGTCCGGAGTTGATTGGATCTTATGTTAACTCTGGTCAGATGGATGGTCAATTTGATTTTAATTTATATGATGCAGCAATTAATGCATTTGCAAATAATGGAAATGCTTCAAAAGATTTTGCTCAATTGGCATTGACTTTAAATCAAAGTTCAACCTATTATGGAAGCCATCATTTAATGGGAAACATTTCAGGTAATCAAGATAAGCCAAGATTTATTTCTTTAGCCGATGGTTCTGTTAGTAATGCCGGTGATACAAAATTACAGGGTTGGACTAACGACATTCAAAACAAAGGTAATTTAGGCTTTGACAAATTGGCTCAAATGATGGCCTTTAATATGACGGTACCAGGGGTTCCGGTTATTTATTATGGCGACGAAATTGGCATGCCCGGGGCAAACGATCCAGATAATAGGAGAATGATGCAATTCAATAACTTGAATGCCAATCAATTAAAAATCAAAGAAACGGTAAAACAATTGATCGATTTTAGAAGGAATAAGTTAGAGTTAATTTACGGAGAACTTAGTATATTGCCTATTAATGAAAATGTTTTTGCTTACGAAAGAAATTATTTTGGAAAGAAAACCATTGTTATATTTAGTAAAACAAAACAGCAAATAAAATTGCCAATCACTAAAAAAGAAAATTGGACAAGCCAATTAGAGCATCAATTGCAAATAGAAA
>JBDKFN010000097.1:0-4724 GCA_039798705.1 Bacteroidota bacterium | reverse complement strand
CCCTGAAACAATTGGCTTAATCGATGTTGTATCGAATTTAAAATTTGTAGGATTAATAATATCATATGCATTTAATCCGCCGAAAATTAAATTTCCATTAGCTAATTTAGTCGCTGATGCATAATTAAATTCGGAATTAATTAAATTGTTTTTAGTTGTTAATCGAATATACCGCCTTGTTTTGGGGTCAAAACCTATAATACCCTGATACGTACCCATCCAAATGCGATGTGCATTATCTTCAATTAAACTAACTGTTTTTCGTTTTAAAAACAGATTGCTTGGCAAGTTATTTATTAGCTTTTGGGTTTGTGTATCAAAAATTGATACCCCTTCGTTATGAGCCGCCCAAATTTCTTTGCTTCCTTTAGGCATTAAAAGCGCTGAATAAAAATCGCCATTAGCGTTATTTTGTTTGGTAGAAAAATGTTTGGTGATTTTAAAATTACGGTCACAAACATACAAACCATTTGCAGTTCCCAACCAATAATTATCCGAAACAGGATCATATATAATAGCCCTAATACCTATTCGTTCTTTGAAAATACTTAGAACTTTTGTGGTTTGTTTTTGAAGATTATGAATTGCTAAAAACCCATTTCCCCCTGCAATAATAAAATGATTAATGGTATCGTGGTATATACCGAAATAGCTTTTCTTGTCAACATTATATGCTAAAATCTCTGACTTCCCAGTATTGGTATTTATTTTATTAAACCCAATTTCGTCATAACATGCATAAATATAATCATCAAGCAAAATGGCTTGGTTTGAAGAACTAATCTTTTCACTTAGATTCGTAAAATGATTATTTTCAAGTTTGATATTCCTAGGGTAACCCATTAATATGAGCGAACCGTCTTTTTTTTCTAAAATTGAACGGCGAACTCTTAATGCATTTCCCCATAATGAAATATTGTCATCAAGGACCCTGTTTTGAAATCCCACATTACGAACTTCAATCAACCCCTGTCCACTTCCAACAAAAAAATTATTAGAATCTATAGAAAACAGGCATAATAATTCACAATTAACAATATTTTTAAAATATAATTTACCAATTCCGCTTGGCGTAACATTACATATATATTTATTTTGAATAATAAAAAACTGACTTTGGGGAGCTATATATTTATAATAAGAAATATTGTCATTAGGATTAGCACCAATTAAAGCATTTTTAATATTTGCATAATCAATTAAATCACCTGCTACAATTTTAACTTCTGACTTAGAAACAAATGCAAGATTTTTATCGCCAGCATCAAAACTTTCTCGATAACCATCTGGAATAATACGAATGTTGTTTTTAAATATTTTAAAATGAGCTGTATCAACAGTTATAATTCCTATTTGTGGTAACGAAACGTATAACACTCCCTTAAATAGAGCCATCAAACTCCCATGAATTGGTGTTATTTTTGATTGCTGCACCATCTTTCCATTGGAAATTTTTTCAAGATAACCAGATTCGGTTAATACAATAAAAGAGTTTTCCGATAAAGGCTGTACTTCAATTACTGGTTCGTTAAATACTTTTTTATATTGATATTTTTTTAAATCAAAAACTAGTACGCCATTTTTTTCATAATTTAAATATATAGCATCGTTGAATTTTTTAATTTTTCTAAATCCAAGATTCTTAAACTTATTTTCTTTTGGAAAAAACTCATTAAAGTTGCTGCCATCATAACGCACTAAACCACTTTCGGTACCTAGCCATAAAAAACCATCTTTATCCCTTAGTATCTCTGAAATATTCTTTTGAAAGCAACCGAAACTTTCATCGTATAATTTTGTAGAATATTTTTGCGAGAATGACAACAAACTAACAAAAAGCATCAAAAAAAAGAATGCCAAAAACTTATACCATCTTGAAACTATATGACACTTGTTGATCATCGAAATATTATTTAACCACTAAATGTAATAGCAATAGGGCTTAATTTAAAATTAGAAAAGTTTGAAAACAAAAAAACCCCACATTTCTGTGAGGTTTTCGTGGTGATACCTGGATTCGAACCAGGGACACAAGGATTTTCAGTCCTTTGCTCTACCAACTGAGCTATATCACCCTTTTGGGTTTGCAAATGTAATCGCTTTTTCCGGTTCTGAAAACTTTTTTTGAAAAAATATGCCTTAAGCCTAATTTAAAAGGTTTTATTTATTAAAAATTCTCCAAAGATGTGCCGATTTATTAAATTCGTAAGCAAATTGTAACCCTTATGATACTTCAATTGCTTTTTATTGTTTTATTAATTGCTGCTGCAGGACTTTTCACGAAAAATATCTCTAAAATAAGACGTAACATTTTCTTAGGCAGAGACTTAGATCTATCCGATCATGCAAGTCAACGCTGGTATCAAATGTTCAAAGTAGCCATGGGTCAAAGCAAAATGGCCGCTAGACCAATTCCGTTTATATTACACCTTTGTGTTTACATTGGTTTTGTAATTATCAATATTGAATTAATTGAAATTATTGTTGATGGTATAACTGGCTCACATAGAGTATTTGCACCACTAATGGGCGATTTGTATAATTTCCTGATTGCCAGCTTCGAATGGCTTGCATTAGCGGTTCTGTTAGCTTGTATCATATTCTTAACAAGAAGAAATATCATTCGCATCAAGCGTTTTAGCGGCAAAGAAATGACCCAATGGCCTACATCTGATGCAAATTATATTTTATTCATAGAGATTTTGCTGATGTCCGCGTTCCTTTTCATGAATGCCGCAGATGCTAAATTGCAAATGGCAAATGTTGGTCATTATATCAAAGCTGGCGCTTTCCCAATTAGTAGCTTTTTGCAAAATATTATCCCTAATAACGCATCAAGTTTAATTGCAATAGAAAGAGCTTGTTGGTGGTTTCACATTATTGGAATTTTTGCTTTTTTAAATTACGTGCCTTACTCTAAGCATCTACATATCTTATTTGCTTTTCCAGCTAGTTATTTTGCAAACTTAAATGCGAAAGGAAAACTAAATAATATGGCTAGTGTTAGCAATGAAGTTAAAGCCATGTTAGATCCAACTTTTGTTCCTGTTCAAACAGAAAACCCTGGAAGATTTGGCGCAAAAGACGCCACCGACTTAACTTGGAAGAACTTATTAGATAGTTATGCTTGTACAGAATGTGGTAGGTGTACTTCTATGTGTCCTGCAAATCAAACTGGAAAATTACTTTCTCCGAGAAAAATTATGATGGATACGCGCGATCGTATTACTGAAATTGGAAAGAATATAGATTTACATGGAAAAGATTTTAAAGACGACAAAACTTTACTTGACAACCATGTAACTAGAGAAGAACTTTGGGCTTGTACTACCTGTAATGCTTGCACAGAAGCATGTCCAATCAATTTAGATCCACTTTCAATTATTGTAGAATTGAGAAGATATTTAGTAATGGAAGAATCTGCCGCACCCGCAAGTTTAAATACCATGCAAGCAAACATTGAAACAAATGGCACACCATGGAAATTTGCAAATAGCGAAAGAGCCAACTGGAGTAATTAAGTATTTAAAAACGAATTATAAGAAATAATTTATATGGAATTGAACGTGCCTACAATGGCCCAAATGATTGCTAAAGGAGAAACTCCTGAAATTTTATTTTGGGTTGGATGCGCTGGAAGCTTTGATGAACGCGCACAAAAAATAACCAAAGATATTGCAAAAATCTTACAGCATGTAGGGTTGAAATTTGCCATTTTAGGTACAGAGGAAAGTTGCACCGGCGACCCAGCTAAAAGAGCAGGAAACGAATTTTTATTTCAAATGCAAGCAATGGCAAACATTGAATTGTTAAATGCATATGAAATTAAAAAAATAGTTACTGGTTGTCCGCATTGTTTCAATACTTTAAAAAATGAATACCCTGAATTAGGCGGCAATTATGAAGTAATTCACCATACGCAACTCATTCAAGGTTTAATAGACGAAGGAAAGTTAAAAGCAAGCAATGGCGAAACGTTCAAAGGAAAGAAAATAACTTTTCATGACCCATGTTATTTAGGAAGAGCGAATGGTGTATACGAAGCGCCTAGAGCCGTCTTACAACAACTTGATGCCGATTTAGTAGAAATGAAAAGGTGCAAGACCACTGGATTATGTTGCGGCGCTGGTGGTGCGCAAATGTTTAAAGAACCTGAAAAAGGGTACCGAGACATTAATGTTGCAAGAGCAGAAGAAGCATTGTCTCTTCAACCAGATATTATTGCAGCAGGCTGTCCATTTTGTATGACCATGCTGAGTGATGGGGTTAAACACTTTGAACAAGAAAATAAAGTACAAGTATTAGACATTGCAGAAATAACAGCAAAAGCAAACGGTTTATCTTAATAAAAATGAAACAAGACAGCAGAGTTTGGGTATTTCAAATCAATAGAAAATTAAACCCACAAGAAGAAACGATTATTTTAGCTAAGCTCCAAGATTTTACCAAAAACTGGGCAGCGCATCAGGTTCCATTAGCCGCAGATGCCTTTATAAAATACCATCAATTCATCGTTTTGACTGTTGATGAAACAAAAACCAAAGCAAGTGGTTGTTCAATAGATAGTGCGACACATGCCATGCAAGCAATAGAAAAAGAATTTCAAATTGAACTTTTCAATAGGCAATTATTTACCTATAAAAACAGCGATGAAGTAATTACCTTAAATGCAAAAGATTTTCAAGCTGCCATTGACCAAGGAATTATCAATAGCAAAACAATTG
>JBDKFN010000096.1:0-4841 GCA_039798705.1 Bacteroidota bacterium | reverse complement strand
GTTTGCGTAGTTGTTGCAGCCGCTGAAGTTAATGTCAAGCTTACACCTGGATTAACTGTTATTGATCCTGTTAAAGAAATTGTTCCACATGTCCCACCTGTAGTAGAAACAGTATAATTGAAAGGCGAACCAGTAGATGTTGTTGGAGTACCTGAAATCGTGATTGTAGAACCAGAAACCGTTGCGGTAACTCCCGCTGGTAATCCGGTGACAGTAGCACCTGTTGCACTTCCACCAAATGTATAAAGGATAGAAGTTATTGAAGAATTAGCACAAACAGTTTGATTTGTTGTCGCCACTGCTGAGGTAAGCACTAATGTAGTTTGTGGATTTACAGTTATCGATCCTGAAAGCGAAACAGTCCCACATCCTCCTGTTGTGGTTACAGTATAACTAAATGGCGAACCTGTTGTTGTCGTTGGTGTACCTGAAATCGTAACTGTAGATCCAGAAACCGTTGCCGTCACACCTGCAGGTAATCCGGTTACAATTGCACCTATGGCACCACCACCAAATGTATACGTAATAGGTGTGATAGCCGTTCCTAAACAAAGTGTTTGTGTTGTTGTTGCTGCAGCAGAACTCAAAGTCAGCGTATTGGAATTATTTACAGTGATAGTTACGGTATCAGTCACAACACAATTTGCACCGTTATTTGCAGACAAGGTATAGGTGGTTGTAGTTGTAGGGCAAACCGTCGGCGATAATGTATTAGCATTGGTCATTCCAGTAGTTGGCGACCAACTGTATGTTGGAAGTGTATTTTGAAATGTAATACTCCAATTATTTAAAGTACCTGTATCACCGCCTAAGTCATCTTGGACAACTAATTGCCAATTTCCATTTATAACACTACCATTTAATAGAGCAAAAGATTGTTCAGGAATAAAATTGCCAGTGAATGGGGCAGTTCCAGCTGTAATTAAAGTTGCAGCAGACATTGAAAAACAGGTGTTCGTATAATTGTCGTCTAAGCTGCCATTATCTGTAGATAACTCTATGCGAGTACCATTGGGTGATTGAAGATAGATGTCCAAGTCACTATCCCAAGTGTGTGTTATATTCACACAAACCGATACAATACTAGAAGCACTCACTAAATTGGGATTAATACCTGTAACTGGAATAGTTGAAACGGCTCCAGTCACAGTATCCGAATCTGGAATAGCAATTGCTGTGTTGTTAGAAAATGATAGCGGTCCTGTTGCCCCACCAATTGCATTAGTTGTTCCAGCTAAAGTAACACACGCACCAGAACAAATGGTAGAAGGATTACCCGCATCAACTGTTGGAAGTGGTGTAACCGTCACAGGTAAAATAATTTGATTTTGGCATCCTCCAGGTACAGCCGTTAATAAAAGGGAAACATTAAATGTTCCTGCTGTAGCGTAAGTATGGTTAGGATTTTCAACTGTTGATGTTGTACCATCACCAAAATTCCAACTATATGTGAAATTACCATTGGTAGTATTTGTGAACTGTGTTGGAGTACCTAAACAAGCTGTTGTTGCAGTAAATGTTGGAGTCGGACTCGCAAAACTTGCCGTTGTTCCTGCAAAATCTAGCGTAAATCCAGACGACGAAGTTGAGGTAAATCGGTCAACTAAAATGGTATACGTATGACCCGCTATTAAGTTGATTGTTGTGTTACATTGAGTACCTGTACATCCTAATCCTGTTGCTCCTGTAGCACCAGTAACACCACTCCAGTTACATGAAAGTTCAGTTCCCGGACAAGAAGTTGTAGTGTCATATACTGCAAAATCATAATCAATTACAGCATTTGGTGTAATTGTAAAAGCCAACACACCATTAGTCGCAGCCGTAAAAGTATACCAATTTGAAGAGCGTTCACCGGGAGCTCCAAAACAACTTGGAGCCTCAGTCGATGTACCCACACCACCAGGTCCATCTGGAACAGAAACATTACTTAAATTACATAAGGTTTGAGCAGTAACGCAGTCTTGTACTGGTAGTGTCGGTCCTACGGGTTGGGCTTGTTGGGCACAAATTCCGAATGTTCCCGTATTGGAACCATTACCATCGACAGCAACAAAATAGGTATTCCCAACAGTTAAACCATGTAAAATAACATTGGTATGCAATAAACCGCCAGCTGTATTTATATCTTCTTGACAAGCTAAAAGTGTAAGTGAGCCACAGGTACCACTGTAAACAGCAACTTGTGTGTTGGCTAAAGTTCCTGAAAAGTTGGTGGATAATTCAATGTCTCCAGTAGGAGCAACAAAGGAAAACCAAACCGTAGTACTCATAGAATTGGGTAACCAGCAAGGAGGAGTCGCGGGATTCCCAGTTGTTGTTCCACCTGTTAAATCATATAAAATGGAATTACATGTGCCATTGCCAACTGTAATCGGAATAGCAGTACCACAAGTATCATTTGCAGGTTGGGCATAACTATAAAATCCCAAAAAAATAAAAAGGGCTACTATTATTTTTCTCATAAATTAGAAGTTATAGTTTAGATTTTGCTTTTAAATATTCTTCTCTACTTACAGGTTTATCGTTCAGAATATAGAATTCTTCCGCAGTTGCTTTTACGTTTTCTGGTAAGTTGTTTTTTTCTAATACTTCTGTTTTCGGAAAAACAATTGTTATTCCTTCTGGTTGTGGGATTAAAATAGATCCTGTAGCACTAATTTCCGGATAGGTTCCATTATCTATGTATACGGTATCTCCTTTTTTTGCGTTTTGAAAAATATAAGAAAGTGAATTAGTTGGTGCATCACTAGTTTTTCCAGAATTTGAACTTCTGCCAATGGTTGAGGTAAATACATCTCCTTTTTGATTGGCATCATTTAAAAACCATTTTTGAGAAAAAAGGGCACAGGGTAACAAAAAGGCAATACATAGAGCCATATTGCCTTTACAAAATCTAAAAACTTCCATTGAAAAAAATTTATACGCTATTTCAAATATAATTATCTTAAATAATTTATTAAAATAATGTTAATAAGAAAGTTAGAATTTTGATGTAAGAAATATTGACTGAAAAAATCGAATTTAGGTTGTTAATTTTCTGTTTTTTTTATAATTATATGATATCTAATTTCTTATGAAGTCAAGGGTTGTAAGACATTTTGTTCAAAAAAGCCTTTAACAGTGTTGTTTATCGAGTTTTTTTTCGACGAATAGAATTGTAAACTGTTGAAAAATCTGTTTATTTTGCAACGCACTCTAAATAAAAGCGATGAATAGGACATCGCGCGAATAAGTATGGATAGAAAGATTATCATTTATGATTCTGTTCCTCTAATGCAATTGGCTTACAATGCATTATTGGGAGAAAACTTGCAATGTAAATTAACATTTGCAGCCAATGAATTAGAACTTGAAAATAAAGTAAGTTCGGGCGATTTTGATTTGGCTTTAATTGATGTTTTACAAAAAGACCGAATCAACTTATCATTGATTAAAAGAATTTCAAGACTCAACAAAAAACTAAATATAGCGGTATTCTCTGCAATTTATGATGACGAATTAAAAGCAAAAGCTTTACTTTATGGCGCATCTGTGGTGATTGAGAAAAATCAAAATCAAGAACAATTACTGAAAACAATATTGTTGTTATCTGACGGCTCTCGTTATTTTGATAAAAAAATGAAACTCAATGCCAAATTGAAGTTAGTCAAAAAAAAGAACGTGAGTCCGTTATTAAAGCTCTCCTCTCGCGAATTACAAATTGCAGAATTACTTGTTTCTGGAGCTTCAAATAATACAATTACCCAACAATTGAATTTAGCTGCTACCACAATAAGTACCTATAAAAAACGAATTCTTATTAAAACGGATACAAATAATATTCTCGAATTATCCGAATTATTCAAACAATACTCTAAAAATAAATAGGAAAAATCCTTAAAACAAATAGGGTTTTTCATATTGTTTTAGAATTCTTATTACGTTAATTTTGTAGTATTGATTTGCTAATTGTATAAACAGATGGTTTAATTTGACTATACAATACAACTATTAATGTCAATTTAATTGATTTACTGTTTATATTGTAAAAATTCTACAAATCAACTATTTCAAAATCATATATAAAATCTTTTTATGTAAAGATAAAATATTGCATTTAAGATATTTATATGTTAATTTTAGAATTGTCGTGTTAATTTATTTTTTATTCAAGTAACTAAAATGTAATTTTGTTTACTAATAGTTTTTGAAAACTAATAAATCTAATTATTAATACAAACCTGAGCGCATTCCGAAGGGCACGTTCTTTCTTTCGATTACTGTTTTAGAGTGCAGAAATCCTATTGTTTGGGTTAATCCATTTCCCGCCAACGGATTTGCATAGCATCTGTAATAATAATTAAGCAGTCTATCAATTATGTTTTGCTTACATTGATCAGTTGGAATAAACATGAAAAAAAATCCAAACTGCTTAACCATCATTTGATGTTTTGTTTCAGATGCTCTCAGGTTTTTTTAAGATATATTTGAATTTTCTTTTTTAGAGCTTTACTACTTCTATAAAAGTCATTTGATTTAAATTCTAACTTCGATTATTTTTTAGTCGAGGTTTTTTTTTACCTACATCATTTTGAAAATGAATAACTTATTCGAATCCATAAAAAAACTTTTTAAATTCCTTTCATTTCTATTTGCAAAACACAAAAAGCTTACTATATTTGCATCCGCATTACGGAAGTTATGTAGACCAATTGGAGAAATGGCAGAGTGGTCGATTGCGGCAGTCTTGAAAACTGTTGACTGTAACAGGTCCGGGGGTTCGAATCCCTCTTTCTCCGCAAAAAAAAACCGATTAGGAAACTAATCGGTTTTTTTATTTTAATTTTTTAGAATTTTAA
>JBDKFN010000095.1:0-4948 GCA_039798705.1 Bacteroidota bacterium | reverse complement strand
CTTATAAATTATTCAAAATTTTTTAAACTAATTCTTTAAATTGCTTTTAGTTTATACTGTGATTATTTAATAAAAACCTTGATGACCGCATACAAATACTTTCGATTAATTGTTTTCTTATTCTTTATTAGCTTTACTAATAATTTAGTGGCTCAAAATGCAGGCCTTCATTTCGATGGCGTTGACGATTACGTCATGTCAGATATTCCGCCAATAGCAGGAAATACAGCAAAATCAGTTGAGGCTTGGATAAAAACAACGGCCAATAGCGATCCGAATAATGGAGGAGTACAAACGGTAATTGTGGAAATGGGAACCATGGCTACTGGCACACGTTTTACGCTAAATATTTTGAATAGCAATGCCATTAGAGTTGAAGTACAGGGCAATGGAATTAATGGTACTACTGCTGTAAACGATGGCCAATGGCATCATGTTGCAGCCGTATATGACCCATTAGCAACTACAAAAGTTGCACTTTATTTAGATGGTGCTTTAGAGGCATCTGGTAATTTAACTACTACAGTGAATACTTCTGCTACAGGCAATATTCAAATAGGAAGAAGGTGTGATGCCATTCATTATTTCAATGGTTCGATAGATGAAGTTAGGGTTTGGAATGTGGCTAGAACAGCCGCTCAGATTGCCAACAATAGAAATGTCGAATTGTGTAATGCCACTCCAAACTTAGTTGCTTATTTTCCAATGAATGAAGGTGCTCCTGGACTTTCTAATTCTTCGAACACTACTATTTCGTCTTATGGAAACACCTACGGTACAGGGGCTTTAAATGGCTTTACCCTTTCAGGTTCAACTTCTAATTTCGTTACAGGAAAATCATTAGGTGCCGGAATGACCATTCATAAAATTAATTTAACAAAATGCAATGCTTATACATGGCCAGTTACGAACCAAACCTATAATACCAGTGGTGTATATTTAGGTAGAATTGCAAAATCAAATGGTTGTGATTCGATTATTAAATTAAATTTAAATATTACCAATGTTTTGCGAAGTACGATTAATGTGAGTGCTTGTGATACTTTTACCTGGGCGAATAATGGTCAAACGTATGCCACTTCTGGGACTTATATGGACACCTTAGCGACCTCCGGAGGTTGTGATTCTATTGTAACTTTAAATCTAACGGTGAGTCCAATTGCCCCAACTACAATCAATGTAAGTGCATGCGATTCTTATACTTGGTCAGAAAATAGCCAACGATATACAGAGAGTACACAAGCATACAAAATGTTAAAGAATGCGCGTGGTTGTGATTCTTTGATTATTTTAAATTTAACAATTCATAAAAAAGATTCTGCACATTTTTATGTGAACCAATGTAATCCATATACATGGAACGCTACTGGTTTAACCTATAATAAAACGGGAATTTATAAAGCGGTGCTCGTAACTACTTATGGCTGCGACTCCTTGGTTACCCTGCATTTGCAGATATCTCCAGCGTACAGAGTGGAGCAAACTGAAATAGCTTGTTCGACTTTTACTTGGGATAAAAATGGAAAAGTATATACTTCTACCACAACAGATTCGGTAGTTTACAAAACTGCTGCAAATTGTGATTCAATAATTGTCTTAGCTGTTTTTATCATTAAATTTGATGTAACAGTTGCAAATAAAACGACTTATTTAGCAGCAAATTTATCGGGAGCAGAATACCAATGGGTAAATTGTTTTACACGATTACCTATTGTAGGTGCTACTGCTCAAACATATACTCCTACTGCAACAGGGACCTATAAATGTTTAATTACTTATTTGGGTTGTGTTGACTCTTCGGCATGTACCACTTTTGTAAAAACAGTAGGCCTAAATAATTCAGCTAAAAATAATATTAAAATTTACCCTAATCCAACTCATGATCGAGTTTACTTAGAAGGATTTCAAATGAATCAATCGCAAACTATTTTTGTTTTCGATGTGCAAGGAAATTTAATGTTAACTAATGAAATTGTTGGAAGCGGAATAATTGATTTATCAGCATTAGCAAACGGAATCTATGTGATTCAAGCTGGAGAAGTGTTTCAGCGAGTAGCGAAGATGTAGGGGGTGGTTAAATTAAATATTTTTTAAATTAAATAAAGTTAAACCAACTTAGCTTGCAATAAATCGTTTGCGATATATAACTCGCCGCGTTTGAGCCATTGTTGTTCTGCGTTTGGAGAAACAATAATTGGCATTCGTTTTTTGATGTTGTGAATTTCGCTCATGAGCGCGTTTGCTTCCATGGTAAGCATGGCATAGGTGTGTTGTATTTCTCCTGTTTTTTGATCTACCCAATTGCTCCAAATTCCTGCAAATGCAAAGCTTTGCTCGTCGGGTAGTTCAATAAAATATTTTTCTTTTTTCAATCCTTTTTCATCTAGCCATTTCCATTCAAAGAAACCATCTGCAATTATTAAACACCTATTTTGTGTATAATTTTTAAAAGATGGTTTTTCTTTAACGGTTTCTATTCTGGCATTCAAAGTGTTTTTTCGAAAGCTCGAATCTTTAGCCCAGCCAGGCATTAGGCCCCAGTTTGATAAAATAATTTTATCCGCTTCTTGATTGCTAATAATGGGTGTTTTTGGGAAGCTGAAGCCATTGTAAATAGTAGGTTCAATGCTGACTCCTTCTGCAACTTTTGCTTTGAATCGGTGCTCAAGTGCTTGCGCAGTTTTAGATTGTTTGGAATGAAAACACATTATACTTTTACGGTTATAATATCACTTAATTTGGTGGTGTACATAGGCGACAATTTTTCTTGTCTCATTTTCCAAATGCGACGGTCTTGCGAGCCTAATCTTATTTTCTGTTGACCAAATATATTATTTATTTTATCAAATGCCTTCATCAGTGGGGCATGTAGCTCGTTGCTATTGTCAAACGCAGATAATTGTTTTTGGTATTCGGGTGTAATGTCCTGTACAATTACACCTGCTTTTTTATATTGATAACCTGGTTGAAATATTTTTTTTAATGCTGCAGTTGCAAATTTAGAGAGCTCGATACTGGAGTTGCTTGGAAAGGGGAGTTGCACAAAAATATTTTGGTGGTATTGTGCTAGGTCTTGTCTGTGTCCGTTGGTATGAATAAATACCAGCATGCTATTACAGCAAGACTGCTGTTTGCGTAGCTTTGCAGCGCAAGCAACCGCAAATGTAGATACCCGTTCTTCTAAATCGTTTAAATCTTTGGTGTTGCGTTCAAAGGTTCGGGTAGTCGCAATATTTTTTTTAGCCCCCAGGCTTTCTAAATCTAAGGTTGGTAAACCTTGTAAATCTCTTTTTAAACGAATGCCTACAATGCCCATATTTTTTTTTATCCAAGCATCGTTTGTGAGTGTAAAATCGTAAGCGCTAAATACATTGATGTGTTTTAATTTTTTACTTTGCTGCGAACCGATGCCCCAAACATCTTCTATTTTTAACCATTTCAGCGCTTTCGTTTTTTTTTCTTCACTGTCAATAATATATACGCCTGCTGTTTTCTCTGGATATTTTTTTGCAATTCGATTGGCTAATTTTGAGAGGGCTTTGCTTGGTGCAATACCTACACTGATGGGGATTCCGGTCCATGTCAAAACTTTGCTTCGCATACTTGCTCCGTAATTTTGTAAATTGAAATTTTCAAATCCACTGAGCTTTAAAAATAATTCGTCGATGCTATAAATTTCTATTTCGGGGCTGTACTCCGATAAAATATTCATCACCCGATTACTGAGGTCGCCATAAAGCGGAAAGTTAGCGGAGAACACACTCACTTGCTTTGCACGAAACAGTTCTTCGTATTGAAAAGCCGGTGCTCCCATAGGGATGCCAATGGCTTTAGCCTCGTTACTGCGTGCAATTACACAGCCATCGTTATTTGATAAAACCACTACCGGTTTACCATTCAATTCGGGCCGAAATAAGCGCTCACAAGAGGCGTAAAAATTATTGCAATCAACTAAAGCGAACATGGTATTTTTTTGATGACATAGGTTACCACGCCCCATACAACTAAATGATGGAAGGCCTCCATCTTAATTCCTTTGTATTCGCTGTTGGCGGGCATTAGCCAAATTTCTTTATCGATAATTTTAATTTGTTTGAGCGTGAACTCACCATCTAAATAACAAACTGCAATTTTGCCATTGCTTGGCGGAATACTTTTGTCGATGATGATGAGGTCGCCATCGCCAATGCCTGCATCTTTCATCGAATAGCCTTTTACCCTGCCAAAAAAAGTAGCCGATGGGTGTTTAATCAAATGGGTGTTCAGGTCAATCTTGATGTCGACAAAATCGAGCGCAGGAGATGGAAACCCAGCACTGATGCTGCTAGATAATAATGGAAGGGGCAAAGCAACCTCATTTTCACATAAAATAAGGTCTACAGCGGTATGTTGAATTGATTCAGAGGGCATAATTGCTAAAAATATTAGCAATTATACAAGATTATATATAGGATGTCAAGGAATGTGAGGAAATATTTTTAAAGTGTTGAAGAAGGTGCTCATGACCTCTACGTGCATTAATTAATATCAATTTATATATATTTTGTTGCTTCGCGTTTAGCTAAACCTTTTAAGTCAATTTCTTTTACAAAATCAGCAACTGCTTGAGGATTGAATTTAGAATATTGACGCAAAGACCAACCGATTGCTTTTTGTATGAAGAATTCTTTGTTCGGTTGAAACTGAAAAATCAGTGATTTCAATAATTCAAAATCAACCTTGTTGCCATATTTTAATTGAAATATCAAACAAGAACGGTTCAACCAGAAATTGTCTTCTTGTCGCCATTCTTTTATTAATTCAGCACCTTCAATTGGAAATACTAAACAGAATTTACCCAAGTAATTTGATGCGATTGAGTCGACCGTGTCCCACCATGAATTGTTTGAAATTAACCATTTAAGTTTTTCAGAATCGCTTGGTTCCATGAATTTTTTGTTCCATGAAT
>JBDKFN010000094.1:0-5006 GCA_039798705.1 Bacteroidota bacterium | reverse complement strand
GCTTGTTAAATATCCAAATACAATTGCTAACTAAATTGCAACAAAGCGGTTTGGAAGCACAGCTTTCGCATAAGGAAAAATCAATATATACAATTATTCAAAACCGTCCGAATATCCAATCGGGTGAAATTGCAATAAAGTTGGCCATACCTGCGCCAACAGTAAAACGTATTTTGTCATATTTGCTAAATAAAGGATTGATTGAAAAACAAGGAAATGGGCGCAATGTTAGTTACTCGATAAAATGATTAATTTAATATAAATATACATAAATAAATTGCCCAGCTACTAACAGCGCATAAGCACAACCTTTCGGGTATGCGACTACACGCAAACTGTTATCAACGAAGAAGGCGCTTTTGTAGATACCACTCACTTCCCGTTAACACTTAAAAAATATCCCTTTAGAGGAAGAGGAATTTATCTAATCACAGGAAGAGTTGATGTTGAATTCGGCTTTTGCAGTATAACGGTTTCGAGTATGGAAAAACTGGCTACGGTGGGGAGAGATGATTTATCAAGAATTTAAGATTACTAATCCGATAATGTATAAATATTTATATACTTTAGTACATACGAAATAAAACTTCGCCAATACACCTAAATTCCGGAATATAAGGAAGCTTTATAGCGTGTATAAGGTAGTTAGTGGCAAGCTATGACAACATAAATGATAAAATGAACAAAGAACTAAAATATTGGATTTATGTCATTATTCTAAGTTACCTTCCGACAATTGGGTTTCATTTTATAATAAGACCAATGTGGTATAAAGGCGTGGACTATTTTACAGACGCAACGACAATGGAAACACTTTTCACAATTATATTCATGCCGTTATATTTAGTTGTGACAAATTACTTGCTCTTCAAAAAACATAACAAGACAAACATCTCATTTATTATAAACTGTATAATTATTCTTTCGTGTGTTTTTATCTCGACATCTTTACACTTTAAAAACTGGGCGGACAGTATTGGTAGCTGGGACAATCCAGACACCGAAACAATTATGGTAATGAATTTTGAGCGAACTGCGGGTATTGTTGTTTCCGTAATAGGCCTGACAATTGTATTTGTTAGACTTTGGAATAAAAACAAAAAGCAGACACTATTTAATACACAAGACTTGACAAAATAGCCAGCCACTAACAGCACCTAAAACTTATGCGGGCGACATCAAAGCATTTGCAAATTCAAGGTCGCTCCGCGAAACTTATTTTCATTTTGCAAATGCATAGAAACATAGTATCTTTATTTAAACGTTTCGGTAGACGAGTGTTCCAAAACCGCACAAGTTCTAGCTGCAAACCGTTACCAGCAATTATGAAAGGACTAATCATAACAACAATATTTATTCTTTCTGTTTCGCTAATTAACGGTCAGACAAAGAACAAGACAATATTTGTCGGTAATGTTATTTCTGATACTACAACTTTTAAAAGTAACAACTATCGGAATGCATTGACCTCCATTTTGAAATCGAATTATAAAATTGAAATCCGTTTTGTTACATCACCATCATTCAATTATACGAACTATACAGTCTTGACCTATGACAAAAAGTGGAGTGCGAAATATTATTATTACACCCCAGACACCAATATTTTGTTAACGAAAAATATTAAATCCAAAACGCCTATTGATACTATTCTTTATCGACTTGTATTAAATAATATATTCTCATTGCCCGACCAAGGCAGTTTAATAACAGAAAAATATGAATACAATCCTGAGACAAATGACTTCATTGGTTCTGGAATGTCGGTTTGCGATGGGACTTGCTATTATATTGAATTCAAGGTTGGGGAATATTTCAGACGATATAGTTATTGCAATCCCGACAGCTATGCAGACTTTTATCCTCAAGTATATGAGCTAAGAAATTTCGCAAACATTGTAGAAATATTTATGCAATGGACGAAAGAATAACTGCTGGTAACACAACCTAAATCCCATTTGGGCATTCGGCTTCGGCTTTTGCAAAAGCGGTAGACAATTTTTTAATTTTTGCTTTGCAATTGCATAGCAACATTGTATCTTTAAACTAACATTTCGGTAGACAAAGTTTCAAACTCCAAACGGGAATTTAGCTTGAAACCGTTAGAAAAAGAAAAATTTATCTGATAACAAGAAGAGCAGATATCGAATTTGGCTTTTGCAGTATAACGGTTTCGTGTATGGAAAAACTGGCGACGATGGGGAGAGATGATCTTTCAAAATCTTGAGATTTATTTAATACATTTGAGCTACAAAAAATAAAACAACGTGGCTAATTTCCCTTCTGATTTAGAAATCGCGCAAAGCGCAAATATCCAACACATAAAAGACATAGCAGCTAAAATTGGTATTGATGCTGATGAGCTGGAGTTTTATGGAAAGTATAAAGCAAAACTTCCATTACATTTGATTGATGAGGAGAAAGTAAAGAAGAGCAAACTGATTTTAGTTTCTGCGATTAATCCAACGCCAGCAGGTGAAGGCAAGACTACTGTTTCTATCGGACTTAATGAAGGACTTAATAAGATTGGCAAGAAGTCGATTGTGGTATTGCGTGAGCCCTCACTCGGACCCGTATTCGGAATTAAAGGTGGTGCAGCAGGTGGAGGATATTCGCAGGTGATTCCGATGGAAGATATCAACTTACATTTCACCGGTGATTTTTCTGCGATTGAAAAAGCAAATAATTTATTAGCAGCCATCATTGATAATAATATTCAAAGTAAAACACGCTCGTTAAATATTGATCCGCGTACCGTATTTTGGAAGCGTGTGATGGATATGAATGATCGTGCATTGCGTCATATCGTAATTGGTATTGGTGGAACAGCAAATGGAATTCCGCGTGAAGACGGATTTAATATTACTGCTGCTTCTGAAATTATGGCCATCCTTTGTATGTCAAAGGACGTTGAAGATTTGAAAAATCGATTAGGTTCTATTTTCGTTGGATATACGTTTGATAAAAAACCAGTTTTCGCTCGTGAGTTAAATGCACAAGGAGCGATGGCGATTTTATTAAAGGATGCTATCAAGCCAAATTTAGTTCAAACATTAGAGGGTAATCCTGCTATTCTGCACGGAGGACCATTTGCAAATATTGCACAAGGAACAAATACAATTCTTGCAACGAAGATGGGACTAACGTTAGGCGACTACGTAGTAACAGAAGCAGGTTTCGGTGCTGATTTAGGTGCAGAGAAATTTATGGACATTAAATGTGGCTATGGAAATCTGAAACCAGAAACAATTGTGTTGGTAGCTACCATTCGTGCGCTTCGTCATCATGGAGGAGCGAAAAAAGAAGAGTATAACACTGCAAGCATAGAGCGTGTTCAAAAAGGATTTGAAAATTTAGAGAAGCATATTGAGAACTGTAAGAAGTTCGGAATTACTCCGGTAGTTGCAATCAACAATTTTGTAAGCGATACACAAGAAGAAATCGATTTTGTAATTGAAGCTTGTGCGAAGCACGGAGTAAAAGCGGTTGTTTCACAAGGATTCGTGAAGGGTGGAGAAGGAACCAAAGCACTAGCAGAAGTAGTAGTTAGTGAAATTGAATCAGGTAAAAACAACTTCAAACCTTTATACGACTGGAATATTTCAGTAGAAGATAAAATCAAAACTATTGCGACTGAAATTTATGGAGCTAACGGCGTTGAATATACGTCAACGGCGAAGTCGCAATTAAAATCGATTAAAGAATTAGGTTTCGATAAATTACCGGTTTGCATGGCTAAAACACAGAAGTCGTTTTCAGATGATGAAAAGAAAATAGGTCGACCGACAAACTTTACAATTACCGTTCGTGAATTTGAATACGCAGCGGGTGCAGGATTTATCATTCCTATTTTAGGAGAGATTATGCGTATGCCAGGCTTGCCAGCAACTCCTGCTTCTGAGCATATGGATATTGATAAGAATGGTGTAATTACGGGATTGTCGTAATTACTTTGCGATAATTACTTTTTGAGTGCTTGCCTTTTGCTTGGATAGAATCTTGATAAAGTAAATTCCACTTTGATCAATCGAATAATTTATAGTAGAAGCATTAGGAAAAATACGATCCATGATTTGTCCTTTATCATTCATGATGATTAATTGATCAATCACATTTTTTGAATTGATAGTTAGCACGCCATTTCCTGGATTTGGATAAACCGAAAACAATTCTTCTGAATTAATATTTGACAATCCAGTAGTTGTTTGTCCGCCTCTAACACACACCGCATACGCTTTATTGATTTTATCAAGGTATGTTGTGATACCAAATTTATTGTCGAGATACCAAGCCTTTTGTGTGAAGTTAGGCATGGATGTCGACGACCAATATTTTAAAGAGAGTAACCCTGGAAAAAATGTTGATGGCGTTGCTGGTTGTCCGATAGACGCGCTTGTGATAGATTGTATTTCTTTAATGTTGGGTAATCGCCAATCGCCATAGGTTGCAGTAGTTGAAGTATCTGCAAACAACAAAGCATTTTCCCATGTGATAGAATCAGCGGTTGGTATTTGTTGCCATACTAAGCCCGTTAATAAATCTGTTGTGGTTCCGTCATTATTATTTACGAAGCGAGGATTGATTGTTGGTGGAGGAATTACATCGCGCACTGCTCTTACATGAAATCGTTTGTTTCCTCCTGCACTCAGCGTTTCAGTTTTCGGATGATTACCGACACCACCACCGGCGTTCGTTACCCAAACTTTATTAGGATCGTTATATTGTAATTCATAACTCCACCAATATTCAGCAAGCGTATATCCAAAGTAGTTAGTATCGATTGCGGGATTAGGTTTATCATGATTAAAGATGCTAAACAATTCATGACAGCTCGGTAATCGCCAATCGGTGAAACCTCCAAGTGTTAATGTATCACAATAAGTTTGAGCATTAGCAAATGTCATTTCTCCCCCATCACCTCGCTGCCACATTAAAGTTGTTACCGAATCATAAACAGTCGTGTTGTTGTTTTGTAAGATGTATGAAGGAGGATTGATAGTATAATC
>JBDKFN010000093.1:0-5139 GCA_039798705.1 Bacteroidota bacterium | reverse complement strand
ACTTTTTAAATAAAAAATCAGCAGATATAGCCGAGGAATTATATCAAGAGCTTTCTACATTTTATAAACGTAAGTCAAGTAGACTTGCAGAAAGCACCTTGCCTGTATTGAAAGATATTTACGAAAGCAGAGGACAAACAATTGAAAATATTGTAGTTCCTTTTTCAGATGGAAGTAAACAAATTCAAATTACCAGTAATTTGAAAAAAGCTTTTGAAACTAAAGGCAAAGAATTAGTTAAAGATTTTGAAAGATCTGTTTCTCTTGCATTAATTGACGAAGCATGGAAAGAACATCTACGTGAAATGGATGAGTTGAAACAATCTGTTCAAAACGCAGTTTACGAACAAAAAGATCCATTACTTATTTACAAGTTTGAATCGTTTGAATTATTTAAACAAATGATTTCATCTGTAAATAAAGAAGTAATGAGCTTTATTTATCGAGGTAGCATTCCTTCTCAAACCAATGCAGAAGAGGTAAAAGAAGCAAGACCAACACCAAATTCAGACCTAAGTAAATTAAAAGTTAGCAAACCAAATTATACTTCGAACAGTAGTGCAGGTAACGAATTAGGAGAAGAGGCTCCGAAAGCACAACCGGTGAGAGTTGAACAAAAAATTGGCAGAAATGATTTGTGTCCATGTGGAAGTGGAAAAAAATACAAAAGCTGTCATGGTACTAATGCACAATAAATGAAAATATTTTATTTGATTTTCTTTTTGTTGGTTTCAAACATTGTGGATGCACAACAAGCCACAGTGAAAATTAATATGAATCCTAAATTAGAATTATTATTAAATAAAAAAACAGAGCTAGACAAAGAAAAACCATTAATACCGGGCTATAGATTACAATTGTATTTTGGTAGCAACAGAAATGAAGCTGCAGAAATAAAAGCTAAATTTACTAGTCTTTATAGTGATTACAGCGCTTACTTAATTTATCAACAGCCCTATTTTAAATTAAGGGTCGGAGATTTTAGAAGTAGGTTAGCTGCGGATAACTTTCAAAAAATATTATTAAAAGATTTTCCATCGGTGTTTATTGTAAGAGACGACATAGCTTTTCCTAAATAATTATTTTGCTTATGCTAATTTCAAAAATCAAAAAGTTAACAGCCGATTATTTTTCGGAAACGATTAAATACCGTGAACATATTCACGCTAATCCTGAACTTTCATTTGAAGAATTTGAAACATCAAAATATATTCAAGCCCAACTTAACAGCTGGAATATTCCATTTCAAATAATGGGGACTACAGGTGTTGTTGTATTGCTTTCAGGAACACAAGCAGCATCTGATAAGGTTATAGCTTTAAGAGCAGACATAGATGCTTTACCCATTCATGAGATCAGCGATAAAGCATATCAATCAACTGTTAAAGGCGTAATGCATGCTTGCGGGCACGATGTTCATACCGCATCATTACTTACAACAATTAAAATATTGAATGAATGCAAAAATGATTTTGCAGGAAGCATCAAATTTATTTTTCAACCCGCTGAAGAAAAACTACCTGGAGGCGCAAGCATATTAATTAAAGAAGGCGTATTAGAAAATCCGAAACCGAATCGCATTATTGGTCAACATGTAATGCCTTTAATTGAAAGTGGTAAAGTTGGTTTTCGAAAAGGAAAATACATGGCTTCTACCGATGAACTTTTTTTTACTGTTAAAGGTAGAGGTGGCCACGGTGCAATGCCACATTTAAATATTGATCCTGTTTTAATTTCTGCACAAATAATTATTGCTTTACAACAAGTTGTTAGTAGAGTGGCAGACCCCAAAACCCCGTCTGTGTTATCGATTGGGAAAGTAATTGCAAATGGTGCAACCAATGTTATTCCAAATGAAGTAAAAATGGAAGGCACTTTCAGAACCCTTGACGAAAAATGGCGCGCTGAAGCAAAAATTAAAATTCAAGAAATTGCACAAGGTATTGCGAAAAGTATGGGAGGTAGTTGCGATGTTGAAATTAAAAATGGTTATCCGTATTTAATCAACGATGAACTAACAACTGATATTACTCGATTGGCAGCGGAAGAATATTTAGGAAAAGAAAATGTTGTTGATTTAGATATCTGGATGGCAGCAGAAGATTTTGCCTACTACTCGCAAATTATTCCCGCTTGCTTTTATAGATTAGGAACAAGAAATGAAGCCAAAGGAATAACAGCATCTGTTCACACTCCAAATTTTGATATTGACGAACATGCATTATCTATTGGGCCTGGGCTTATGGCATATGCCGCAATCAAACATTTATCAGCATAAAAAAAGGCGCTTAATATGCGCCTTTTTCATTTAAATATTATTTGCTTGTAAGAGCATTCGCATCGGTTCTTCCAAATATTGTTTCAATGTTTGTAAGAATGCTGCACCAGTTGCGCCATCAACAACCCTATGGTCACAAGATAAAGTTACTTTCATTACATTTCCTGGAACAACCATTCCATTTTTTACAATTGGTTCTTCTTGAATTCCACCAACTGCTAATATACAAGCATCAGGTGGATTAATAATAGCTGTAAAATCATCGATACCAAACATTCCTAAATTAGAAATTGTAAATGTTGATCCTTCCCAATCTGCAGGTTGTAATTTTTTATCTTTTGCTTTTTGAGCAAATGTTTTTACTTCTGTAGAAATTTGAGACAATGCTTTTCCATCTGCAAATCTAACAACAGGAACAAGTAGTCCGTCTTCAACTGCAACAGCAACTCCTATGTTAACGTGTTCGTTGTATCTAATTTTATCTCCTAACCAAGATGAATTTACTTTTGGATGTTGTTTCAAAGACAATGCAACTGCTTTTAAAACTAAATCATTAAATGAAATTTTTACAGGAGCAACATCATTGATAATTTTTCTTGCTTCAATTGCATTGCTCATTTCAATATTCATTTTTAAATAAAAATGAGGAGCAGTAAATAAACTTTCTGAAAGTCTTTTGGCAATTGTTTTGCGCATTTGCGAAACAGGAACTTCGGTATATTTTTCAACACCAACAAAAGCAGGCATACTTGCACCACCTTTAAAGGTCTCTACATCTTTTTTAGTGATGCGACCGTTTTCAGCTGAACCAGCAATTTGATTTAAATTTATTCCCTTTTCTTGGGCAATTTTTTTAGCAAGTGGTGATGCTTTTATTCTAGCATCAGATGAAGTAACAGCTACAGGTGCTGCAGTAGCAACAGGTGCTGCTGGTGTAGCTGCAATTGTTTCTGCAGGTTTCTCCGCTACAGCAGCAGGTGCCGCATTTGCAGCCGGAGCTTCAGTAAGTAAAGATTTAAAATCTTCACCTTCTTTTCCTAATACTGCAATAATCGCATCAACAGGAACTGCTTTTCCTTCTTCAACTCCAATATATAAAATAGTTCCTTCTTGAAAAGATTCAAAGTCCATGGTGGCTTTATCTGTTTCCACTTCCGCAACTAAATCTCCAGACTTAACTTTATCTCCAACTTTTTTATGCCATTTAGCCAATACCCCTTCGGTCATGGTATCACTCATTTTGGGCATTCTTACTACTTCAGCCATATGCTTATTTTTTGAATTGTAATTATTAATTATAATAATTTAGTCACGAATATATGGGTAATCGGCTTGCACATAAACATCGGTATATAATTCTGATGCCGATGGATATGGCGACTCTTCTGCAAAAGTTACCGAGTGTTCTACTATTTCTTTTATTTTTTCTTCAATGCTATCAAACCATTTTTGATCTGCATATTTCTTAGCAACAATTGTAGCGCGTACTTGTTCTAAAGGATCTTTAGCTTTATATTCTTCTACTTCTTCTTTGCTACGGTATTTTGCAGGATCAGACATTGAATGTCCTTTGAAACGATAGGTTCTGATATCTAAAAATGTAGGGCCATCACCTTTACGTGCGCGGTCTACAGCTTTATCCATTGCTTCATGAACTGCTTCGCAGCTCATTCCGTCAACTGGTTCAGAAGGCATATCAAAACCTAAACCAATTTTATAAATATCTGAAAGGTTTGTTGTACGACCCACAGAAGTTCCCATTGCATAACCATTGTTTTCACAAACAAAAATTACCGGCAATTTCCATAGCATGGCCATGTTGAATGTTTCATTTAATGCTCCTTGACGAACTGCACCATCACCCATGTAACAAACACAAACATTATCTGTTCCATTATATTTTTCAGCGAAAGCAATACCAGCACCTAATGGCATTTGACCACCAACAATTCCGTGTCCGCCATAAAAATTATGCTCTTTAGAAAACATATGCATCGAACCACCTTTACCTTTAGAGCAACCAGTAATTTTACCATATAATTCTGCCATTACTGAATCAGCTGTTACCCCTTTTGCAATCGCATGCGCATGATCTCTGTAAGCAGTAATCATTCCGTCTTCTTTACGTAAAACAGACATTGCACCTGCAACAACTGCTTCTTGTCCAATATATAAATGGCAAAATCCTCTGATTTTTTGTTGACCATATAATTGACCCGCTCTTTCTTCAAATTTGCGCATCAATAGCATGGATTCATACCACTCTAAATAAGTATCTTTTGTAATTTTAGTTGCCATATTTCTTATCAATTCAAAATAGAACACAAATCTATCAATAAAATTGAAAAAGCGTAGAAATAGCCATTTATTTATAGAGAAATTTGGGTTCTTAAAGGTCAAAAATCAGGTAATTTTGAATACTAACTGTACTTTTTACACTTAGTAAGTATTTTACAACAACTTTTCGATTAAATATGGCGTTAAACCTATCAAAAATGCAATAAAAAGGCTATTTTATTTGGAATGCGTATTTTTGGGGTCAGATAAGTTGATTTTTCAAGATTGAATTGATGAAGTATTATTTAACATTTTTGCTCGTAATTTCCCTGTGCTTTTCGGCTCAAGCTCGAAAAAAACATAGGCATTCGCGTAAAAAACATATCAGAAGAAACACCGCTATTATCCATCGTAAAATAGAGAAGGACCAAGATGTCTTGGACCCAGACACTTTAAGATTTGAATTCCATTCACAAAAAACAGGAATTGACCTAGATACCAGTAGCAATTTAAACTTATACTATTTAATGTATAATTGGGTTGGAACTCCATATCAATTTGGCGGAAGTACCAAAAATGGCATA
>JBDKFN010000092.1:0-5316 GCA_039798705.1 Bacteroidota bacterium | reverse complement strand
GGATTTGAGTAAAGAAGTATATAAACTTACTACAGTTAACAATCCAACTATTATTCAAGGTTTATTAAGTATTGAAGATAAAAAAGATCATATTTTCATGCACCTAATTGAAAGTTCTAAATTTAATAAAGGTAAGGGTAAGGTTTATTTAGGTGTGCCTGGAAACTTAATAGCTTTTGCATGCAAAGTATCGGTTGATAAAGGCTATCAAGGTTTCCTATCATTTGATGCCAAATCATCCCTTATTAAACACTACGAACAAACACTATTTGCTACTCATTTTAGAAACAGACGAATGTTTATCGAAACAAGTGCTGCTCTCCGTTTAATTTCACAATATTTTAAAAGCTAAACTTATGGGATTAATTAAAGAACCAAAAAATATTGATTTGTCTACTATTTCAGAACCATGGTCAGAGGAAGAATTAAAAGACTTTAGGTTGATTATGCAAAAGATAAAGTTAAAAAATTCAAGAAGGAAGTCAGCTGTTAAAAAATCAAAATCATCAAAGAAACAAATAGCCTAAGGATTAATTTTGTAAGAAAGATTTTTACTCGTAAATCAACTTACTGAACAAATATCTATTGGTTAAATAATTTTAAAGTAAACCACTTTTAAATTTTTTTTGCTGAATACGGTTTGTATCACAAACAAATTACAAACTAGTTTTATTATCTAATTTACTGGTAGCAAACGAATGAAGATGATAACCAACCCTAATTGGATCTTTTTAAGTATGAAGGTTTCGTATAATTCGTGAAGACAAAGACACTAATGGCTAGTCCCGAACACAACGCACAGAAAACCCGATGGTCTTATAGTCGAAGTCTCTGCCAACGTTGCTATTGGGGTAATACAAATAGCGGTATTGCGATTGGGCTGAATTGTACTGCGTAGCACTCCACCAGTAACCATAGTTGCCAATTCCGTCATATGGACCATAGTTGGCACGGTAACCTCCGGGGAGGCCTGTGAAACCGCTGCTGTTTGTCGCACCTGTATTTGGACTCGTCCAATGAGTGGTACCGATTTCTTTCATAGCTCCTCCAACTATTGAACTTTGATTACATCCATTACAAGTTGTATCAGCGTTGGGGTCAATGGCTTTAACTAAAACATTCCACTCCCAATCCTCGGGTTCGTGCCAGCCTGTAGGACAAAGTCCTTGTGTGTCGGCTACGGCATACCAGTTATAAAGTTTACCATATATTGCAGTATTCGCTGGGTCATTGTTATAATCAGCGCAGGCTCCGCTTGTAGTTGTTTGACATTGGGTACCATTTAAACCTGTTGGAATTAGCGCTCCGTTTTTGTAGCGTGAAGTCTTTAAATTCTCTTTCATCCAACATTGATTACCAATACTAATCACATTGTAAACATTGCCATCGATGTCTGTAACTGTTGAAGGCCCGCCAGCACAACCGCCAGTACTATTACCACCACCATTATTATTGTTGTTAGATGTACCAGGTGCGTTATCATCTGAGCAAGAATTAATCATTACCATTGACGAAATAAGTAATGTCAAAATGCGGATTGATTTCCGAATTGAATCAGAAGTAAAATTCATACTTAAAACTGTTTGTTTAAATCTTCCATAATTAAATGCATAAAAGCATTTTAACTTAGCACCGAATTTCTATTTATTTTGATTCCGCTTATTCAATGTAAATGATATAGGCAAGTTGAATGAAACTTTTACCCTTTCTCCAGTCTCTAATTCTCCTGGTGTCCACCTTGGCATGGACGCCACTAAACGCAATACCTCTTCGTCGCAGCCACCTCCAATCCCGCGTAAAATCCTTGGATCGGTAACATTACCTTCTTTGTCAATTACAAAGTTGACGAATACCTTACCAGTAATATTGCTATCTACTGCCAATACAGGATACTTAATATTACTTATTATAAACTCATACATCGCAACCTCACCTCCTGGAAACTGAGGCATTACTGGGATGAAGGTATAAACTTTATCTCCTTGCAAATTTGTATTCGACTTCCCATTAGTTTGGCTTTTAGATTCTCCAAAAGCAAAAACTAATAATATGAGTAACAGTGTTCCATAATTTCTTATCATAATTTGAATTAATAAAGTACAACATTGTATACTAAATTAAAAAATAATTCGATATTTATCCCATGTGCTACAACATTGCCTTCATCGAAAAGAAATTAGAAACGCTGGCCAAGCGGTTTAATGCGGGGACTATACACGGACCTATATTTCATCCGCCCCTGTTTCACGCATCCGCATTTACGCATCCATTTTGGCCTGTATTGTTGCATCCGCAAGAATGGCAGATTGATTTTTATCGCTGGGGACTGATTCCTTCGTTTACCAAAGATTGGGATGCTGCGTTGAAGATTTCTACCATGACCGGAAATTGTATCGGTGAAGAAGCATTTGAAAAACCTTCGTTCCGCAAACCGATTCGAACAAATCGATGTGTTATTCCTGTCTCGGGATTTTATGAGTGGAGAACAGAAAATGGTGTTAAATATCCTTATTATATATTCCCGAAAAATGATGAGTTTTTCTTTTTAGGTGGGATTTTCGATGAATGGACCAATCCTGAAAATAACGATTTACTAAAAACATTTTCGATTATTACTTGTGAAGCTAATCCGCTTTTAGCAAAGATTCATAACACCAAAAAACGAATGCCGCTTATCTTATCAGAAAATAATTTAACGCATTGGCTTCAATCCGATTTACAACGTGAAGATGTTTTATCAATGATTACTCCTTATGATAATGATTTGATGCAAGCACATACGATTTCAAGAAAAATAACCGATCGGAAAAATTATGTAAATGATGAGTCTTTAATTCAAGAATTCACTTACCCCGAATTGCAATTGCTCGACGCATTTGATTAAGCAAGGGTATAGTATTCTGGATTTTCTGTTTGATAGACTCGTATTACTCCTACGCTGACTAAGTCCACTAAAATTTTCATGGCGCGCCAGCGACTAATATTTACTAGTTTACAAAATTCTTTTAAGGTGATGCGCGGATGATTACTCAGGTAATTCAACAAGGCTTTTTCTTTATCAGAGTAGGTAATAATGGTTTGTCGTGAGCCATGTTGACGTTTTAAAACTTCTACCACCACTTTACTCGCCAATAAACATTGGTCCGCCTGACGAACATATACCCACTTCTTTCCTTTCTCATCAATGGCATAGTATGGTTTATCCTTTCCATCGGGAATAAAAACTTCCAAAACCGTTTTACCTTTTACATTCCACTCGTGAATTTGTAATTCAATTTCAGGATAACAGTAATGCCTAGCCGCTTCTTCCAACATGTATTTTTCTTCTTCTGCTTTTACTCCGTTGATGCTTCCATTATCATTCACACCCACGAGTAAGGTACCACCGTGATGGTTCGCAAAAGCTACCATTGATTTAGCAATACGATGCACCGAGGAAATCTCTTTTTTGAAATCCAACATGGGCCCTTCGCCTTGCGCAATCAATTGTTCTATGCGTTTCACAAGTCCGAAGGTACTAAAGAAAATTATTGAGCAATAATGGTATCGTAAGCAGGACTATACGTTGCAAAAACTCCTAGTCCGCCAGTAATATTCGATTTGATATTTGAAGGTACCGCAAACGGACTTCCATTATTCGATATTTGTGTTTCAGCATCACGCCAGAATTCAAACGTGCCTCTATCAACTGCGCAGAATTTCACAATAATGGTATCTCCTTTTTTAAACAACCCTGCCTCTTCTTTGATATCATCCGGCTTTGTCGAATTCGGTATTTGTCCTCGGAAAGCATTAAAAACAAACGATTGTCCATTGATAAATTTATCTTCGAAAGCTGAGCCAATTGGAGCTAAAAACAAATCATCTTTTGTAATTCGTTTGGCCATCCAACGATAATAGTTACCAATTGTATCAGGATCGGTTAAATGCGCCCAAGCTAATCCGAGTGAATCTAAATTCTCTTGCACTTTAAACCACGTACTATCAAGTGCAATATGTGGTTGTAATTTCGCAGTTGATGATAATTGCTGATTATCCTTCGTGATAATCGTTAACTGATAAGTTTTTCCCTCTTCTCCAAACATCGTAGGCAACTTCGTAACAGAATCCAACGCAGCATAAAAACCTTTCAGACTAATTCCATTCACAACTGTGTCTAATTCGATTAACTGAACAGTATTAACTCCATCGTTGATAGTAACGAACGCACCACTCTCAGCAAATGAATTTAATGCACCTGGATTAATCGGATCAAAATAAGAAGATGAACGACTTAAAATAATATAAGGTGGCAATCCTGTTTCTACATACCCATCTACTACCACTCGCGGATCTTCACGAGGTAAATCTAATGAAATATTTTCTTCGCATGAAGCGAAAACAAATGCTATGATAATTAAATATAAAAACTGTTTCATGACTTAGAATTTAAAGTTATACGTTACAGAAGGAATCAAACCGAATAAAGAAACTTGTTTAGCTTGCACCGACAAGTTACCATCAACGGAGTTACCATCCACATTGAAATATATGAAATAAGGATTCTTCCTGCTATACACATTATAAATCGAGAACACCCAACTTCCCTCGTAATTTTTATGCTTCTTACCTATGAGTGTTGCAGAAATATCGAGACGATGATAAGCCTTCTGACGGAAACTATTTCGAGCTTGATACAAACTCAACACATTGAAGTTATTGTTCAGATTTATTTCGCCATTAGCACCAACTGATACTGGAGGCGTAGAAGATGCAAAGTACTTCTGCGAAGGAAGGGTTAATGCATCGCCGGTAGAATACACCCATACAGCACCGAAAGTCCATCTTTTACTTTTCTGATAATTCAGCACTACTGAACAATCATGGCGACGATCATATTTTGCAGGAAATTCTTTTCCATAGTTAATCTCTGCAAACTGTCGATTCGTATACGACAATGTATAGCCAACCCAACCCGTTAACTTACCTTCGTTTTTCTTAATAAAAAACTCTGCTCCATAACTATCCCCCTTACCGAAAACGAAATTATTATCTGCATTGTTTTTTACATCCTGATCGGGTGTTACTCCTTCACGATACTCAATTAAATTTTCCATCGTTTTGTAATACAACTCAACGGATGTTTCGAAGGTATTCTTCTTCAAATTTTTGAAAAACCCTAATGCATACTGCGTAGAAAATTGCGGCTTTACTTTGTCGGTCGATGGAACCCATACATCAGTAGGCAAGCTAACCGATCCGAAGGATGCAAGATGGATATATTGATAATTCTGTGTAAACGAACCTTTAATTGATGAGCTATTATTAATCTGATAG
>JBDKFN010000091.1:0-5558 GCA_039798705.1 Bacteroidota bacterium | reverse complement strand
GATTCAGTTGTAATTGCTCAAGCTTGTAAGGTCTCTAGAATAGAACTATGCGATAATTATCAGGTTGGAGGTGTTACGCCATCAATCGATAATTTTATTTCAGCTAGAAGGATTTTCACTGGACCAATTATGGTTATGATTCGTCCACAAGCAGGAAATTTTGTTTACGACGATGCTATATTGAATCAAATGTTGGAGGAAATAAAAACATTCGATGAATTGGGCGCTGATGGATTTGTCTTTGGTTGTTTGACTTCTGATAATAACGTAAATACATCGCAGTTAGAACAACTTGTGGATGCTGCAAATCATAAGCCTGTAACTTTCCATCGTGCAATCGATGAGGTAACTAATTATGAAAAGGGAATTCAAGACTTAATTCATTGTGGAGTTACCAGTGTATTAACCACAGGTAAAATGAAAAGTGCTTTGGAAGGTAAAGATGTCATCAATACGATGATTCATCAATATGGATCACAATTGAATTTTATTGCGGGTGGTGGCGTTCGTAGTAATAATGTAATAGAGTTATTACGCGATTCGTGTATCTCAGAAATACATAGCGCAGCAATTATCAATCATCCTGATTTTATTGCAGATAAAGAAGAAGTCTTAGCTATTTTGGAAAAAACAAAAAATTAGAATTTGTATTTCAAAGATAGATTAACAACTCTTCCTTCAATTGGTCCCCAAATATCTGTATATGCAGGCGTGCCACTGTCTATATTTACTAACTTTTCGTAATTGGATTGTTTGAAGTTGTTTACGTTTTCGCAATTTAAAACAATGCTGAAACGATTTATTTTTCGTTCTATCATCGCAGCAGTAAACCAATAATTCGGAACTTCTTTATAGCTTGCATTGACTTGATTCGCATTATATGCCGCTTCAATACCCATTCTCCATTTGTCTTCTATTTCGTAAGCAAGTGTAATTGCAAATTTATCATTCGGGTTAAACGGTAGTTGATAATTCTGATTTTGTCCTTCACGATAAGCAATTGTATGATTATATCCTAAATATAATTCCCAATCTTCTAGGCTTAATCGAATGTAGGTGTCCGTACCATAACTTTTTACTTTACCGCTTTCATTGGTGATGGAGATATTGCCTAAGTAATTCTTATGTGCAATTGCAGGATTAGAAATGTCAGTGTAATAAAACGCCTGATTTAAATCTAGGTGTACTTTATTTCCGATTAATACTGAGTAATTAATATCGGTGTTATAGCCATTAGATTTTTCTATTAGTAAATTATCGGTTGATGTTTGATAAGATATAAATTCTGTTATATCCAATTCGTTTAACACAGTTGGTTTTCTATAGCCACTGGCATAACGAATTCTTATTGATAAATCTTTATTGGGCTTGATAAAAAATCCTGCAGATGGAAGATGTACTGCATTTTTATTGGTATAATCAAATCGATAGCCCAAATCAAGCATTACCTTTTCTGAAAGTTTATAGCCGTCTTGTAGAAATATTCCAATCGTATTGGTATTGAAATTACCAAAGGGCAAACTGTCGTTATATGCATGTGTAAAGTTGCTTGTTATTAAATTTATCCCCGCAACAGCTGTGTGTTTTTCTTTTACAAAAACCATATTTAATTCCTGATACGAGCTTTTTTCTTTACCATTAAATATCAAATATGAGTCAGAGTAATTACGCGAGTAATACGATACCGCACTTTTGTAATGTATCGATGATTGATCGTTAATTTTATAATCAAGTGTTAAGTCTGCAGTATTTCTGATATACTTTTCAATTACATGAAAATTATTTGTTGCTGTTATTCCATTTGTAATTGCATTGATTAATCCTGATTCACGATTATCATGATTTAAGTTGTAACCTAAATTGATTTTCAAGTTTTTATTTTCATAAAATAGGCGAGGGTGGATAATATAATTTCTGTCTTTCGGAACCTCCATATATCCATCTTTATTTATATCAACAGCTTCTTTTGTATTCCCTCCCAAGAATAGGGTATAACCAAATTTGTTTTTTTTCTGAGATGAAAAAAAGTTCAAATTGTTTTCATTTAATGAAGTGTGATTTCCTACTACAACCCCAGTCAGTGAATCGGTAGGTGTTTTAGAAATAAAATTAATCACTCCACCAATCGCACTTTCACCATATAACGTCGATCCACATCCTTTAATAATTTCTACTTGCTGTAAGTCGAGAGGAGGAATACTGAGTACTCCTAATGATCCTGAAAATCCATCATACAACGGAAAACCATCTTTAATAATTTTCGTGTATTTACTCTCTAATCCTTGAATTCGAATAGCATCGTTTCCATTCACTGGATCTGTTTTTTGTACAGTAATTACGGATAAGTCTCCAAGTATACTACCAATACCTCCTGGAACAATACTACTTTCCTCATCCATCTCTTCTTGTCCAAGGACTTCTATCTTTATCGGCAAATCTTCTATTCGCGCATTCGTGCGTGTACTTGAAATGATTACTTCATCTAAAACAAGAGGAGATAATTTTACAGTCATCGATTCTCGCAATTCAGCTTCTGAATATTGAATCGTTTTCTTTTGGTATCCAACAGCTGAGATGATAATTTTATAATCAGAGGTAATTGAAAACACCAAATTGATTCTTCCATTAGCATCTGCATTCCCTCCTACATTCTCGTGTGGTTGAAAAGTAGTAAAAAATGGAACTGTGGCATTCGATAAGCTATCTACTGCACTTATAACTATTTTATGAATTGGATTTTGAGCCTGTGATTGTAAGCACGAAATAAAAAGGGCGATTAGTAGAAGAGTTCGTTTCATGTATCAAAGGAAACAAGAATTCTTAATAAGCACGAATTAAATCTGTTAAATTTATGCCTGACGTGCCATTAACGACTGGCGCTGACGGAAATATTCTTCTTCAGAGATAAATCCTTTGTTCTTCAACATCTCTAAACTCTCTAACTGAGGATTAGAATGTACTTGTCCGATAACGTTACGATTGTTATTACTTTGACTCACTGGTTGTGAAGTAATGCGTTTGATAGCATAAAAGATTATTCCGAATTGTATTAAAACAAATAGAACGAAAAATAAAATGATGATGAATAAATACTTTAGTGATTCAGATAATGACTCACTGCGGGAATTTTCTAAGTTCAGTTGTACAATATGATTAGCTGAATCAGAACGCAGTTTTTCAATCTTGTGCTTTCGGTTTCCCATTTCAATTAACAAAATCGATTTCTGATCTTCCAATTCTTCTGTTCTATCCTCTAAACTATCAATTTTGCTTTGAAAGGATTTTTGTTCATCATTATAAAATTCACTCCCGGTTATTTTATGGCGATATGATTTATAATTAGTCGAATAAGCATGATTTACCGAGGACGTAAAAAAAATAACGACTATTATTACTAAAAAACCGAATTTATTAAAAGACATGATAGTAGGTTGCTTAACGTTTACAAAGTTACGACCTGAACCAATGCAAGTAAAGAAAAATCTTTCCGATTAACTGATTTTCGCCAAGTAAATAGCCACTTTCGCCCCTAAAAGAGCATTATTTTTTATTAAAGCGATGTTTGTCGCTAAACTATTGCCTCCTGTAATCTCCGCAATTCGCTTCAATAAAAAGGGGGTCGTTTCTTTACCACTGATGCCTGCCGACTTTGCTTCATTCAGCGCTTGTTGGATTTTGCTTTCTATTTCATGAAATGGAATTTCCATTTCTTTCGGTACCGGATTCGCAATTAAAACCGATCCGTTAATTTGCAAATCCCACTTGGCTTTTAAAATACTTGCAATTTCTTGTTCTGAATCCGATGATAACGGCGACGTATATCCGCTTTCCCTTGAATAAAAACTTGGAAACTCTTTTTGAGAATAAGTAATTACTGGAATTCCTAATGTTTCTAAATATTCTAAGGTTAATCCAATATCTAAAATGGATTTAACACCTGCAGATACAATAGCAACATTCGTATTACTCATTTCAGTCAAGTCAGCGGAGATATCCATTGTTTGTTGCGCATCTCTATGAACACCACCAATGCCACCAGTGACAAAAACTTTAATTCCTGCCATTGATGCAATTCGCATAGTAGCAGCTACCGTTGTTGCTCCTGCAATTTTAGTTGCAATAACGTAAGGCATATCACGCAGACTTACTTTCCAAACATCCTTCGCCTGACCTAAATATTCAAGTTGCTCATCATTTAATCCAACGCAACATTTGCCGTCTAAAATAGCAATAGTTGCAGGAATTGCGCCTTGCTCACGAATGATGTTCTCTACCGCTCGTGCAGTTGCAACATTTTGCGGATAGGGCATACCGTGAGAAATGATGGTCGACTCTAACGCAACAACTGGTTGATTGTTTTTTAATGCTTCAGCAACTTCTGGATGAATATTTAAATAGTTATTCATATTAGTTAGGGAATAAACGGATAACCTCTTCTTCTAATTTATCAGCTGTTAAATATTTAACGATGGTTCCCTTCTGTTGAAGTACCAAAGCCGCTAACGTATGTCCGTATCTGATTTTATCTTCTGTTGATTTTTCATGCACAAACCCATGTACCCATCCCGCTAACGCAGCATCTCCTGCACCCGTTGTGTCAATTACATTTACTGCTGGCGCATGTAATGAAAAATGACTTGTTTTATCATAAATTGTGGAGCCATTTTCACCTTGACGTAACCAAACATGTTGAACTCCTCTTGCAAGTAATCCGTTAATCATTCCTTTTAAACCTGGCTCTGATGCTACACTTTGAATAGAAGATAATTCAACTTCATTCGGCGTAACTAAAAACAAATTCGATAATTCCATCTCTGCTAATTTATTTGCTTTGGGAATAGAAACGGGTTCAATGATACAAGGAATGGAATGATCTGAACAAAATTGAATTAACCATTGAATGCACTCAGGATTCATATTCGTATCCGTAATGATGAGTCCTGCGTTTTTAAGAACATCAATTTTCGTTTCTAGTAATTGTGAATTGAGTAAGGGCTCTAAATCATTTACAACAGTTCCAACAAACAATTCACCATCTGTTCCTAATACAGCAGTAAATCTTCCTGTCACGCCATCAATACGAAACGTATGTTGCATGTCAATACCCGCTTGCGAACATTGCTCGTTAAGCCAGTCGCCTTCTTTATCATTACCAAGAATTGTTATCAATTGAACATTGTGATGCAGTAAGGCAAGATGGTGAGCGATATTTCTTACAACACCACCAGCACTTAGTTCAAGCTGTGCAGGATTACTAGTTCCTTTAATTGGAGGTTGTAAACAGTAAAAGGTTTCATCAACAAGAGAACCTCCAATACATACAATAGGCTTATTCATGATTTGTGCGGAATAAGCGACCAAAGTTAGCCGTTAATTACAATTGAAAAAATAGATTCTCATGTTTTTCAAAATGTTTTATCTTTATTGCATGTGTAAGTACCCCATTTATCGGACTAATATAAAATTGGTTATTCAAATATAATAATTGTTTTCTAAGTATTTCAATGGACTCATATTGTTAAGTGATTTATGTGGATGTAACTCATTGTATTCTATCA
>JBDKFN010000090.1:0-5611 GCA_039798705.1 Bacteroidota bacterium | reverse complement strand
CTCTGTGAGTATTATTATTTCACAGATAATTGTATTTTCGCAAACTGAATTAAAAATTAACATATATAGAAATGGCAGTTTTATCAAAAATTAGAAAACGTTCAGGTTTACTATTATTGCTTATTGGTTTTGCACTACTATCTTTTGTAGTTCAAGATTTATTTACCAAAGGTTTTAAAAGTTTATCCAAAGATGTAGGTAGCGTTAACGGAAAAGATATTTCTTTTGAAGACTTTAGAGTAAAAGTAGCTAACACCGAAAAAAATAGTCAAAATCAAGGACAGACAATGACCTCTATGCAAGCTTCTAACCAAGTTTGGAACCAAGAAGTAAACGTCGCTTTATTATCTGCTGAATTTGAAAAAATTGGTATTCGAGTAGGAGAAAAACACATTATTGAAGTGCTTAAATCCAATCCGCAAATTGGACAAAACCCAATGTTTCTAAATGCCGCTGGTAAATTTGATTTAAACAAATTTAAAGACTATTTCAAATCAAATCCTGAAGGGCTTCAAATGTTAAAAGATCAGGAAAAAGATGCTGAACTTAATGCAAAATACCAGATATACAACTCCCTAGTAAAAGGTGCTATGTATACCACTGAAACAGAAGGTAAATTAAAGTACGAAGCCGAAAACAATAAGGTAAGTTTTGATTTTGTAATGGTACCTTTTTCTAGCATCAAAGACAGCGATGTTAAAATCAGTGATGACGAAATCGTTGCTTACATGAAATCAAAAGAGAAAAAATTCAAATCAGAAGAATCTCGTGAATTGGATTATGTTTTAATTGAAGACAAACCATCAGCAACCGATGAAGCAGAAATTAAAAACAAAGTAAATGCCCTTTTAACTACACACATTGAATTTAAAGATGGTAAAAACGATACAATTCAAGGATTCAGTTCAGTAGTTGATAATGCTGAGTTTGTAAATTTAAATTCTGACATTCCATTTGATTCAACTTACGTTAGCAAACAAGATTTACCTGCTGAACACGCAGATGCCTTATTTGGACTTCAAACAGGCCAAGTATATGGCCCTTATATCAAAAACAACTACTATTGTATTTCAAAAGCTTTGGGAAGAAAAGCCGGAGCTAAAGCTAAAGCCAGTCACATCTTGATTAGCTGGGAAGGCACAAAAGTCCCTAATAAGAAAGAAAAAAGAACTAAAGAACAGGCCAAAGTAAAAGCAGAAGGATTACTAGCTCAAGTAAAAGCCAATCCTGGAATGTTCCAAATTCTTGCTATATCTAACTCTGACGACTCATCCGCTCAACAAGGTGGTGATTTAGGTTTCTTTGGCCCAGGTCAAATGGTAAAACCATTCAACGATTTTGTATTCAATAACAAAATTGGAACAATAGGATTAGTTGAAACAGAATTTGGATACCACATTATTAATGTAACGGACAAACAAGACGCCATTAAATTAGCTACAATCGCTCAGAAAATTCAACCTTCTGAAGGTACTAATGATAAAATTTACGAGCAAGCGACTAAGTTTGAAATGGAAGCAGCTAATAAAGATTTTAGCGCATTAGCCAAACAAATGAACTTAACCGTTACTCCATCGATCAGAGTTAAAGCCATCGATGAAAATTTCGGTACCGTTAGCAACCAAAGACAAATTGTTAAATGGGCATTTGATGGCGAAACCAATGTGGGTGATGTTAAACGTTTCGAAATTGTAAATGTGGGTCACGTTATTGCTAAATTGAAAAAAGTAAGAGAAAAAGGTTTAATGTCTGTAGAAGAAGGTCGACCACAAGTAGAAGTAATCTTAAAAAACAAAAAGAAAGCAGAGAAAATCAAAGCTAAATTAACTGGGTCTTCACTAGCGTCTTTGGCAGCATCAAACAAAGCAACAGTACAAAATGCTATTGACCTATCTATTGAAAACCCATCAATTCCGAATGCTGGTTACGAACCTAAAGTAGTAGGTACGGCGTTTTCAACGAAAGTAGGTCAAGTATCTAAACCGATAGAAGGTAACGCTGGCGTATATGTTATTGCTACAAAAACAGTAACAAAAGCACCTGCTATTAAAGACCACAAAGAATATATTACAAAAGTTCAACAACAGGTACTTAATTACGCCGGTAGAGTAATGCCAGCATTGAAAAATGATGCTGATATTGAAGATAACAGAGCTGACTTTTATTAAAAGCAATTGACAACTAATAAAAAACCCTGAAGCTACTACTTCAGGGTTTTTTATTATTACAAAATCATTTCCTCGTAAGAAAGGACTATTTCATATCCCTTTTGTCTAAAATATTCTTTTGGATTCTCTTTAGAGATACTTAATACAAAATCCCCTCCCCAAGCACCCAAGCTTTTAATCACTCCATTAAAATCTGAAAATAAAGTCTCTTTTACAGTAGCCAATTCCAATACATTACTTAATTCAATTTCATGCTGCTGTAAAGCCATTGCAAATTCTTTTGGATCCTGAGCTTCTATCACCCGTTTAGTAATTGCATTTATAATTGGCAACGACTTATCAATATGGCTATTTTTCCCAAAATAGGAAGTAATAGCATTACGGCTATCTTGCTTCTTGTTTAGATAGATAAAAAAAACTTTATCCTTATAAATGGGTAGAAAAGGTACCTTTTCCACCACCGGCTTATCATTTAGCAATTGATACGTTATAGCACTATTATTTTGAGCACATGCAATATCATATCCACTACCACCAAAGCTCATGGTAAGCAATTCAAATGCATCAATTCTTAACCATTGAGCAATATTATTGATTAATGTCGAAGAGGTTCCTAAACCCCACTTTTTGGGAAATGTCAATTCTGTGGTTACTAGATAACCCTTACCCTTCAAAATAAAATCGGGATTCATTTTATAAGCATCATGCAATATTTCAACCAAAGTAGTTTTAACACTATCATGTTCAAAATTCATTTTTTGAATAACTTCTAAAAACGAAATGGTACCTTCAAACCATACACTGCCATCATGATCATAGCTCACCCACTTAATCACCTCTCCTTGCAGTTCTTCAACATGCATATACTGTCCAAATTTTGTGGGTAACGCAAATGCCATAGCACCGTCTAAAACAACATACTCCCCTGTAATTAACAACTTGCCGTTACTGTAAAAAGTTTGTTTCAAAAGTTTATTTTCTTAAATTTTCAATTAACTCTACTACTGAAGCATGCGAAACGGTATGGTTCGCAAAATAGGCTGCCACGGCTTTTCGTTCGTCATATGTGGCTTGATATTGATTCAATATATTATTCAAATGCATCTTCATATGCCCCTCCTGTATACCAGTAGTGGTTAAAGAACGTAATGCTGCAAAATTTTGGGCCAAACCCGTAACAGCAACAACTTGCATCAATTCTTGCGCAGAGGGCTTACCTAAGATTTCTAAAGCAATTTTAACTAAAGGATGCAAAGTTGTCAATCCTCCAACAGTGCCCAAAGCTAATGGGATTTCCATCCAAAAGGTAAAAATTCCATTTTCAATTTTAGCATGAGACAAGCTACTATACCGTCCTCCTTTTGAAGCATAAGCATGGACCCCTGCCTCCACCGCTCTAAAATCATTACCCGTAGCTAAGACCACCGAATCCACGCCATTCATAATACCTTTATTATGGGTAACCGCTCGATAAGGTTCAATCTCAGCAATACGAACTGCCTGCACAAACTTCTCCGCAAATTCCTGCGGATACTCAATTTTCTTTTCTGATAATTCTTCGACTTTACAAGATACTTCTGCACGAACTATACAATTAGGAACGTAATTAGACAGTATGCTCATAACAACTACTAATTCTTTTTCATCTTCAGAAAAACTACTATAGTCCTGTACTGTTTGCTTTAGTGTTTTCGCTAGCTGCTCCAAACAAGAATTAATAAAATTAGCCCCCATGCTATCTTTAGTTTCAAAGGTCACATGAAGTTGATAATAATGCTCTAATTCAGCCGTTTTATCTCTTAATTCAATAGCAACTATGCCACCTCCTCGAGAGCGCATATTCTTTGTAATCCCGTCAGTAGAAGCTAATAATTCAGTTTTAACCGACTCAAAATATAACTCCAATTTACGGGTATCACCGTAATATAAAAAGTGCACTTGCCCAATCTTCTCCGTATTTAATACCGTCGCCTTAAATCCACCTCGAGTACTCCAAAATTTAGCCGACTTAGCAGCAGCTGCCACAACCGAACTTTCCTCTATTACCATAGGCACAGAATAATACCGCCCGTTAATCAAAAATTAGGAGCGATACCCATTGGTAAATAAAAATTAGTAATCGTATTCTCTATAAACTCATCATGCAATTGCTGCAACTTAATATCTTGATTCCAATACTGTTTTAGAATAGCAGTAGCTTCTGTCGCATTTGAAAAATAATTAGTAGCAATCCAATTGATTTTGTCTTCTTTTGATAATTTAGAAAAACCTGAAACGGCATTATTCATATGGCAATAGTAATTATATTGACTATAAAGGTTGTTTATAGCTATTATTTAATAAGTGCTTTTAAGACTTGGTCTCTGTTGTCAATGGTTTTGGAACCTCTCCTTGATACTCTGTCTCTTTTAAATCTTCTGTTTTCTTACCTAACCGAATGATGGGCTGTTCTTGCGTTCCGGTAACTTTCAAAGGAATACCTATGATGCCCAAGGGCGGCAACCCCAATCGTATTTTTAGATTAAGATTCCCATCAAAACTAGTCTGCCCTTCTATTCTAGGACGAAACCCTGCCACTTTGAATTTGAATCGTTCAATGGTAATTAGGTTATTTTTGATAGTCGTTTTAATATCAACTTTGGTAACATCAGGATCTACAATGGCATTTTTACCGGTTTTCTCACTAATGGCGCCAAACAACTTAAACCCTTTCATCTTTACCTTTTTCACTGACAAAGTGCCGCCTCCAGTCAAAGAAGGAAATATAGGTTGCATTGTTGAATCTAATATACCAGCAACACCATAATCCAATGAAATGACACCTTCAGCACTAGCTGCAGCCGAAGCCATGTCATGAAATAATTTCACTTCATTATAAGCCCTTTTGATATCAAAATCTTTGGCCATTACTTTAAAATCAAAGTAGGCTTTCTCCGGCGATTGACTACCATAAACCAAATCCATATTGACCGCACATCCTATTACGTCAAAACCAGAGTTTCGCAATTCCAATTGACCTTGATGCAATACCATTGCTCCTTTCAAATTATCAAGCTGTAAGCCATCAAAATTAATTTTGTCAGCCGAAGCATTAAAAGTCAGATCAAAATTTAAAGGCAACACTACAACGCCAGTTGTTGACTTTGATTTCAAATCTTTAGCAGTATTTGAACGAGTTCCACTCGGTGTTTTTGCAACCATGGCCTCCGACATAAATTCGTCAACATTTATGTAATCAGAATGAAGATTAAAATCTCCTCTTAAAACTGCTTTATCCGTCAACACAAAATCTATTACGTTGCGCAAACTACCATTCATCATAAAATCAGACTGACCATAAGCTGCTTTAAAAGTATTGAAATTCATTTGCTCTTGGTCAAATAGAAATGTTCCTTCTTTAATAATAAAAGGCTTCGGCAAATAGTCGGTCGTGGTCTTAATAT
>JBDKFN010000089.1:0-5814 GCA_039798705.1 Bacteroidota bacterium | reverse complement strand
TTTATGCAGAGGGTCAAAGAAGGTACATGGAAACTTTCAGTGCTTATTCACGCCAGTTTTTAGGGGGATTAGAAAGGCCTGATGTAGATAAAATAGAAGGGTTAAGTCCTGTTATTGCCATTGAGCAAAAAACAACCAGTAAAAATCCAAGATCAACTGTAGGTACCATTACCGAAATTTACGATTTCCTTCGTCTGTTATTTGCAAGAGTAGCAGATGCCTATTCTTATCATACGGGTGAACCGATGATTAAAATGACAGAAGAGCAAATCATCGATACCATTATTGCCAACTATGCTGAAAAAACAGTCACGATTCTTGCGCCAATTGTAAAAGGGCGGAAGGGACATTACAGAGAGTTGTTCGAACAAGTGCGTAAGCAAGGTTTTGCAAAGGTTCGTGTTGACAATGAAATTTTAGAATTGCTCCCTAAAATGCAAGTGGATCGTTATAAAATCCACGACATTGAAATTGTAGTTGATCGAATTGTAATTCGCGCAGACGATCGTCAAAGAATTGCAGAGGCAATTAAGGCGGCAATGAAACAAGCCAAAGGAATTATTAAAGTGTTAGATAACGCTACAAATGACGTGAGTCATTTTAGTAAATTCTTGATGTGTCCAACTACCGGTTTATCATACGACGAACCACAACCTAATTCTTTTTCGTTTAACTCACCTTATGGCGCATGCGAAAATTGTGATGGTTTAGGTTATGTATTTGAAGTAGATGAAAAACTTTTAATGCCAGACAAAAAAGTGAGCATTGCCAATGGAGGAATCGTTGCAATAGGCGAATATAGAGACGTCTGGACTTTTCAAGTGCTCAAAGCAGTTGTAAAAAAGTTTGGATTTACATTGCAAACACCTATTGAAAAATTAACTAAGGAAACCATCAATGCGGTATTATATGGTTTAGAAGAACCTGTTGCAGTGGTGGTGCCATATTCTTCAACTGTTACCAATTTCAATATCACTTTTCAAGGAGTGGTTAAAATGATTGACCAACAAAACGAGAAGCGTTCGGATGATATTGATAATAATTTAGAAGAGTTTGTTCAAAAAGTGCCATGTCCGGTGTGTGATGCTGCTCGATTGAAAAAAGAATCGTTGCATTTTAAAGTTGATCAAAAAAACATCTATGAATTGGCCAGTATGGATTTAGCCAAATTGGCAAATTGGTTTGAAGGAATAGAAAAAAGATTATCTGTTAGGCAAAATACCATCGCGGTAGAAATCATCAAAGAAATAAAAGCAAGAATTGGTTTTTTAAATGATGTTGGTTTAAGCTATTTGAATTTAGATAGGGTTACCAAATCACTTTCCGGTGGTGAGGCGCAACGCATCCGATTGGCAACGCAGATTGGTTCACAGCTTGTCAATGTATTATATATTTTAGATGAGCCTTCAATAGGTTTGCACCAACGCGACAATGAGAAATTGATTTTAGCATTGAAGAATTTAAGAGACATAGGAAATTCTATTCTTGTAGTGGAGCACGATAAGGACATGATTTTAGAAGCAGATCATGTAATAGATATGGGGCCTGCTGCAGGTATTCATGGTGGCCAAGTTGTGGCACAGGGAACACCTAAAGAACTTGCTAAAGCAAATACCTTAACCATGCAATATATCAACGGAACAAAGTCCATTGATATGCCATTGAATAGAAGAGCGGGTACGGGTAAAGAAATTAAAATTCAAAAAGCAAGTGGAAATAATTTAAAGTCGATAGACTTAACAATTCCATTAGGAAAATTTGTTTGTATTACGGGCGTTTCTGGTAGTGGTAAATCTACCTTGATCAATGAAACACTTTACCCAATATTAAATCAATATGTTTATGGTTCTAAGAAAAAACCCTTAGCCTTTCAAAAAGTTTCAGGTTTGGAACACATAGATAAAGTTATTGAAATAGATCAAACACCTATTGGGCGTACACCTCGTTCAAATCCTGCAACTTATACTGGTGTATTTTCAGACATCAGAAACTTATTTGTTCAATTACCAGAAGCCAAAATTAGGGGTTATAAACCTGGCCGTTTTTCTTTTAATGTAAAAGGTGGTAGGTGTGAAACATGCGAAGGCGCCGGTATGAAATTAATTGAAATGAATTTCTTGCCAGATGTTCAAGTAGCCTGCGAATCTTGTAATGGTAAACGATATAACAGAGAGACATTAGAAGTAAGGTATAAAGGAAAATCAATTGCTGATATTTTAAATATGAGCATTGAAGATGCGGTTCCGTTTTTTGAAAACATGCCTCATATTCTTCGTAAAATTAAAACTATTCAAGAAGTTGGTTTAGGGTATATTACTATTGGACAATCGTCTGTAACCCTTTCTGGCGGTGAAGCGCAGCGCGTAAAATTAGCTACCGAATTATCTAAAAAAGACACTGGAAATACCATATATATTTTAGATGAACCTACTACTGGTTTGCATTTCGAGGACATTCGTATTTTATTGAATGTACTTCAAGAATTAGTGGATAGGGGCAATACGGTAATCGTAATTGAACATAATTTAGATGTTATCAAAGTCGCTGATCATATCATCGATATGGGTCCAGAAGGTGGTGCCGCTGGTGGAGAGATTATATTTACAGGAACGCCAGAAGAACTCATTAAATACAAGAAAAGTTTCACCGGAATTTTCTTGAAAAAAGAAATGTAAATTATTTACTCATTAAGCAGAGTTGCGAAATGTTTGGAATTTCACTTCCATTTTTAGGCTCTAACGAAATTAAAAACACTCCAGCTTGAGTAGTTCCGCTCATTGGAAGCATCTGTTTATTTTTATTAGTGGCTGAAAATGTACCTAGGCTTCGAGTTTGACCAATTGCTATACACCACAATTGATAGCAATGCAATTTATCTTCTAGCGGTAATAAAATTGGATCTAATAAAATGTTGTTTGTGTTTTTATTCCAATAAACTACTGCTTTTGCATTAGGCGCAAACTTCATTCCCGATAAAGTAAATTTGATAACATCAGGATTTCTTAAGGTGTCTAGTTGTTGATGTGTTGCTTTTAAATTCGAGTCAACACTCATTAAAGCGCTATTCGCTTTTGCAGCAATTTTCTTTGTCTCTTTTAATTCTTGCTTTAAAGAATCCCAATTGTTCCATAAATTAAATGCAGCAACTGCCAATATGATGGGTAATATCAATACCAGAAAGATTCCAAATCCAATGCGTTTCTTTTGATTTTTTGGAGAATTTTTCAACGGTTCATCAGCGGAACTAACTACTGGTAATTGCGAATTAATTTCAGCCTTAATTTCAACAGGAGGCTCAACCTTAGTTGCTGCAATTGTTTCAAGGCTTGTAGCAACAGGTTTTGAAGGAATCGTTTTTTCTATAATTGGCGAATTGAAATTCGTATTAATTTTAATGGCTTGAATAATAGACGCTTTTAATTGGTCGTGTGGTCCTTCGAATATTTGATCATTGAAATTCCATATAGCCAATTCAATCGCTTGTATTTCTTTTTTTATAGATGGAAATTGCGCAGCCATTCGCTCTACTTCTCTCATTTCAGATTCCGCCAAAGCGCCTGCGCAATAGCGTTCTAAAATTCCGGATGAAATATAGCTGTTGATGTCCATTTTATTTTAAGTTTCGAAGTGCTAATATTGCTTCACGAAAATCACTTTGTACCTTTTGGTGATCTGTATTTAATTTCTCTGCAATGGAAAGAAGTGAAATTCCAGAATAAAAAAACAGCTCAATTAATTGCCTGTGTTGGCTACTTAGTTGGTCAATCAATTTTTTATTTGTTGATTTAGCTAGCGTAATAATTGGTTGCAAACTCAATTCTTTTGTTTTTTCTTTTTTGTGCTGTAATGCAGTGTTTCTGGCTATTATACTTAACCAGCTAAAAAGAAATCCGTTGTTTGAATCGAATAAATAAAAGGAATTCCAACAATGAAAAAAAGTAAATTGAAGTATTTTTTCTGCTTCGTCTTCGTCGCCAATAATTTGAAAAATAATATTATACAAAGACTTTACATAGGCATCATATAAATGAGCTAATGCATTTGCGTCTTTTATCTTAAGAAGATAAATTAATTCTGCTTCAGAAATTGTTGGACTCGTATTTGTCTTCAATTTAAAAATCGAATAAATGTTTTTCTGCGTGGTAAGAAGACCTTACCATCGGGCCGCTTTCTACAACTCTAAATCCCATTTTCATTCCTGCTTCTTTGTACTTAGCAAATTGATCTGGGTGGATGTATGAAATAACTTCGTGGTGTTTTTTAGTTGGTTGTAAATATTGACCTAAGGTTAAAATATGTACACCATTATTTACTAGGTCCTGCATAGATTCTAGCACTTCTTCTTCGGTTTCACCTAAACCCAACATAATGCCAGACTTAGTTCTTAAACCCGCAGCACTAATGCGTTTAAGACATTCTAAACTGCGGTCGTATTTTGCTTGTATGCGAACTTCTTTCGTAAGTCTGCGAACAGTTTCTAAATTATGTGAAACAACTTCGGGTTTAACCGCTAACACTTGTTCTAAATTTTCCCATATTCCTTTGAAATCGGGTAATAAAGTTTCCAGCGTTGTTTCAGGAGATTTTTTTCTGATAGCTAAAATTGTTTCAGCCCAAATTCCAGCGCCACCATCTTTTAAATCATCTCTATCTACAGAAGTGATTACGCAGTGTTTAACGCTCATTAAAGATACAGAGCTTGCAACACGTTCCGGCTCTTCTAAATCGACAGCCAAGGGTCTGCCAGTAGCTACTGCGCAAAACGAACAAGAGCGAGTACAAATATTTCCTAAAATCATGAAAGTTGCGGTGCCCGCACCCCAGCATTCGCCCATATTTGGACAATTGCCACTTTCGCAAATGGTATGTAATTTATGTTTATCAACCAGTGATCTAACTTGCGCATATTCTTTGCCAACAGGCAATTTCACACGCAACCATTCTGGCTTTCTAACAGCAGGAGTTTCCGATAAAACAGGTAATTTGATCATTGATACAAAACTAATACTTTTTCCCAAAAAGGATACTAGCGTATAACGAGATAAATGCAGATTTGTTGATATCCGACGAGAAATTTGCCATAATTGGCACTTTTTTACTGTAAAAGTCAATCACAGCACCAGTTTCAAGCAATACGATTTTTTCATCTTTACTGCTCCAATCAAAAGTAAATCCAGACTTGATATAACCACCAATCATTAAGGTGGTTTCGTTTAAACCTTTATTGAAACCAGAATATCCGTAAATGTTGGAAGGGTTATGTAAATCTTTGTTGAATTTTTCAGAAACTACGTCTAAATAATAAGGGTTTCCGTTGTCTTTCAGAATTTCCAAATATATTGGCTTCAACAAACCGATAGAAGTACCTGCCATTACATTGAAAGAAATTTCCACTCCGTCTTTTGCGGCTTTGTCAAATACTAAAAACTGCGTACCAACTCCTAAACGTAAAGGGTAAAATGCATTTTGTTTGCCATACACATAAGACTTTGCGTTGTCATAATAGGGGTTTACCACTTTTACTTCTTTCGGATGTTTTAGTTTGACTAATTCTACTTCGAATTGAATTTTTTTAAAGTTATTGGTAATTATAGCATGTCTAACAATGGCGCCAAAGCCTCTATTGTTGATAGTTGCACCTCCGGACCATTCTTTGTGGTAAACAAATTGGGTTGGTTCTTCTCCGATTTGTGCATGTGCAAAAGATGCCACACAGCTTAAAAGTAAAATCAGAAAATAATTGAATTTGTGCATGAATTTAAAATATTAACATAAAAATAAGCATTTTTGAATTAATTAAATGAAATAATATGG
>JBDKFN010000088.1:0-5859 GCA_039798705.1 Bacteroidota bacterium | reverse complement strand
CCTTTGGTGAATCTAGCTTTAAGCCCAAACAGCTTCGCTGTTTGATTTAAACAGATTAGCTTTATTCCCAATCTGCTTCGCAGCTTTGGATTAGCTCGCTTCGCTCGCTGATCCCTTTAGCACCTTTGGTGAATCAAGCTTTAAGCCCAAACAGCTTCGCTGTTTGAGCTTTTTGTTTTTTAAAAAAACCATTTGAAACTAGCGTTTCATGATTTTTTTAAAAAACAAAAAGCCCAATTCTTTCAGAATTGGGCTTAAAGCTTGCGGTGAGAGAGGGATTCGAACCCTCGGTACAGTTACCCGTACGACAGTTTAGCAAACTGTTCCTTTCGGCCTCTCAGGCATCTCACCGGCGGGTTGCAAATATAGTATTTCCGATACGACCTCCAAAAAAAATATTGATTTTAAGCTAAATTTAAGCTAATACCAAGAGTGTAAGCGAACAAATTTGCGTTTAAAAACAAAAAACCTTCCGATTTGGAAGGTTTTGTACTGTTTGTAGTCCGGATAGGATTCGAACCTATGACCTACGGTTTAGAAAACCGTTGCTCTATCCAGCTGAGCTACCGAACCATTTAACGGACGCAAATAACGGAATAAATAATGAAATTCAGCTAATAAATTGAAAAAAAATATTGATTTAAGCTCTAAAACTCGACTTTTTGGTTGTTTTTTTAGCAAAAGCCCTGATATAGAATAAAAAACAATAGGAATACGAAAAATTAATATTACTAATTTGTTAATAAACTTCTTATAAAACCGCTTTTTTTGGCACTAAAATTGTTTATATTTGACATTTGGTCAAAATTTAAACCTATGAAGAGAGTACTTCAAATTCTTTTATTGTTAACCGTTTTCGTCACTGCTAATATAAGCACTTCTCGTGCATCACATTTATTAGGTGGAGAAATTACCTGGAAATGTATTACTTCTGGCGGTACACAAAAATATAAATTTACGGTGGTTGTTTACCGTGATTGTACAGGTTGTACAGGTTGTTTAGGTGCAACTGACGAATTGAAAGTATGGAACATGAATGGTGTTTTGAGTACCACCAAAAATGTTGGTTTACTCAATGCGCCAACTGCAAATAATCAAAGTATAAAATTGACCAGAGTTTCTCAAAGAGATATTTCACCTACATGTTCTTATCCAACATCAGACCCGCTAAACTGTGCTGCTGGTGAAAAAGGAGCGGTTGAAAAACATATTTACGAATCTGGTTTAATTGATTTTGATGGTATTGCGCCACCAACGGATGCGAATACACCAATTCGTTTTACTTGGGATCAAAGTGCAAGAAACCCTTCTGATAATATTGTGGGTGGTTCAATGGTTTTAATTACAAACATGTATCCATTTTATCCAAATGGATCAACTTCTGCAAAGCCTATTTCTTCTTGCTTCGATAACGCACCTACATTTACAGAATCTCCAGCTTCTTTATTGTATACATCTGGTCAAGATTTTATTTTCAATAACAACGCGATCGATTTAGACTTAGATAATTTATACTACGATTTAGATGATCCAATTGTGGATGCGGGTTTAAATCCAAACGTTAAACAAGATCCTGCAGAAATTTGGTTAAACTATGATGTTTACAATAAAAACAATCCATTTGCATTGTCTTCTAATCAATATACTTACAATCATGCAACTGGAGAATTTAAATTTAAACCTTTAACTGCTGGTGCATTTTGTTCGGTAATTAAAGTTTCTTCTTATAAATGTGATCAAAAAGTTTCAGAAGTTTTTCGTGACTTTCAAGTAGTAATTTTAGTGCCAAATGCAAATCAAAATACGAATCGTTTCCCTACAGTATATCCTCCTTTTTCAGGTGGTAAATCAAACTACATAGAAGTTACAGCTGGAAATACGTTGCGTATTCCAATTGTTATTCGCGACTCCTTGGCTGGAGCAGGAGCAGGGTTAAGTCCACAAAGTTTAGATTTAACTGTAAATGGAATTGCAATGGGTACACAAAATGGAGACACACTAGTGGGTTGTCCATTTCCGCCATGTGCCATGTTGACTAAAAAGAAAAATAATTTAACATATAATTTAACCGATAATGCTAAACCTGTTCCAATTCAAAATGTACCTGGTGAAATTTTTGGTTATGGTTATAACTTTAATGCACTATACAATGACACGGTTTGGTTATACTGGCCAACAAAATGTTCTAACTTAGACAAAGCAGATAATTGTAACGGATTAGAATCTAGTTTATACAATTTCGTCGTTTCTGCTAAAGATAATTTTTGTCGTGTACCGGCAAAAACAATTAGAACTTTTGCGGTAAACATCATGCCACCTAATTTTTATTTATCTCCTCCGATTAAGTGTATTACTTATAATCAAGAAACAAAAAATGTATTTCTATCTTGGGGTATTTCACCAGGTGACACCAATACATTTGTGCGTTACGAACTTTACAGAGATAACATAAAAATATATTCTACAACAAACCGTAAACAATACGATTACATAGATTTTAATCCTCCTCATGGAGATACTTCTGAGTATTATGTTCGTGCCGTAAATTTATGTGGTGTAGATGATGAAGTATATCCAGTTAAACCGATGAGATTAACAGCAAATTTTGCAAGAAGTAATCAAGCAAGATTAGTTTGGAATGGAATACGTTCGTTTAAATTCTCTTCTAACAAAGGTTATACCGTATACAGAAGTGAAACTATAAACCCTTACACTTGGGTTCCAATAGTTGATGGAGATGGTGACACCACCAATACTTCAGCAATTGATAATTATAATTTATGTAACGATACTACGTACTATAAAGTGGAAAGTTATGACACCATTCGTTGTAATTCTGTTTCAACTATTGATACTATTTTCCATCAAAAAATTACAGCAGAATTCCATTACGATACTGTTTGTTTAGGTACACCAACAAATTTCTATTTAGATACTTTATATGGTGGTATTCCTCCATATACAACTGTTAGATGGTTAGGCTACGAAGGTTTTGCAGCCGGTAATAACGATACGGTAACTTATACTTATCCAACTTCAGGTGTAAAGAAATTTACATTTACAGTTATTGACTCTAAAGGTTGTCGAATTGATATTTCGGATTCAGTTTTAGTTTGGCCATTACCAGATGTAAAACTAGAACATGATTCTGCATGTCCTGGTTCAATTATTAATTTGAAAGCAGTGGTCAGTCCAACCACCCCTCACATCCAGTTTTATGAATGGACAGGAGATAATGGTTTAATGACTTTAACTTATGATTCTTTAAATTTAGTAAACCCAACTAAATGGATTTTCTCTTCAGATGGCGGAGGCGGTTTAGGTAGAGGTAAATTCGGAGTTCAGTTGCGTGTAATAGATGTGAATGGTTGTGAAACTATTTTAAAAGATACCATTGAAACCGGTGAACCTTATGTAGAAATACTAGGAGATACCAGTATGTGTGTTTCACAAGAGGATACCATTAAAATAAAGCCGTTTTTCTTAACACTTCCTTTTAATACGGTTCAATGGTATGATAATGTTACCGGTTCATTAATTTACCAAGGAGGTTATGAAATGCCTGCAACGAAATTAGCAGGTCGCAGATACGTAGATCTTCGTGTGGACATTGAAGATGCAAAAGGTTGTTCAGGCTCTGGTAGAAAATCATTTAAACTTTCACCTGCAGTAAAATTCAATCCAGATTCTGTTTGTATTGGAGACCCTGTTGACTTTACTTTAAAGTTTGCACCTAACTCTGATACCAATAGCTTTACTTATCTATGGGAGCTAGATGCAAATACCATTTCAACAGATCGTTTCCCAATTCATACTTATAATTTTGCAGGTCCTAAAACGGTAATCATTACTGTTTCTGATCCTGTAAATGGATGTAACACTGTAATTAGAAAAGACATTACTGTTCGTCCGCCAATGGATTATGATATTGTAATCAACACTAAGTGTGCTGGTGAACCAATTGTAATGTTCCCAACCATTTTCTCAGGAGTAGATACAGCATGGGATTGGACAATCAATGAATATCCAGATGTGATTCCAAATAACACTTTACACTTTACTTCTAAAACAGTAAATTATGTGTTCCCTCCAGGTGATGGTTATTATAGAATTCAATTAAAAATCAATGATAAAAACACTGGATGTTGGACTAAAAAAGATACCATCATTAAATTGTTCAACCAACCAGATATTGATTTCTGGGTAGATTCATTGAATTGCAAAGGTAAGTTCACACAATTTATTTCAAGTGTAACTGGAAGTATCAATGGTGGAAATCACTTTAGATACGTTTGGTCGGGAGCCGATAATTTATCTGATACAGTTGCTAACCCAATTCACTTTTATGCGAATGGTTCAATTTACTATCTAGTTACTTTATCTGTTATTAACGATTCAAATTGTATTGTAAGTAAAACTAAAAACGTAAGGGTTTGTGATGATAACAGAACTTTAGTTTATGTTCCTGAAATCTTCAGCCCAGGTGGTCAAGACAATGCAACTTTAAGTGTTTTCTATACTAACGTTGATAAATTTGAAATTAGAATTTTCAACAGATGGGGGATAGAGGTATTTAAATCTAACGACCCTAAGTTTGCTTGGGACGGAAAAGATACCACTGGTGAAATGGTTTTACCTGGTGCCTATGTTTATATAGTTAATGCATCTGGTATTGGTAGAAAAAACTTATTAGTTAAAGGAACAATAGCTGTTAAACGTTAATAAACAAAGAAAATATAATGTTGGCATCGTATTTGTATGATTCCAATTATCAAAATCAATAATTTATGAAAAAAATAGTATTCCTGTTTTCATTTGTCATCCTCCTTTTTTCAGGAACTGCGAAAGCATCCCATTGTGTGGGTTATGATATGACGTTAATTTCCTTAGGAAATGATTTGTATAAATTTAGATTGGTTGCATTTAGAGATGTGTCTGGTATTACACTTGATAACTCTTATCAGTTTAATATTTTTAAAAATTCAGATAACTCTGCTGCGCCAACTCCAACAATGACAGTGAATAAAATTTCACAAGTTGCGATTACTTACGATCCTAAAGATTGTCCGCCTCCAGGGGCAGATTTAAAGCTGGAGAAATGGACTTACGAGTCTGCTTCAATTAACCTTTCAGCGTTTAACTCTGCATCTGGATATTATGTAGTTGCAGGAACATGTTGTAGAAATGGTGGTGTTACAAATGTGTTAAATTCATCTGGTGCTGGTATTACTTTTACCATGGATTTTCCTCGTTTGAATTCTACTGCTCCTACTCGTTATAATTCAGAACCAGAATTCAAAAAAGCACCATTGGCATTCTTTTGCGTGGGTAAACCTTATACCTTAGATTGGAATATTACCGACCCTAACGGAGATTCATTGGTTTATTATGTTGCGCAATCTTACGATCAAAGTGCGTCAAAACCTTTTTCTGTTATTGCATACGCACCAGGTTATAATTTATATTACAACAACATTGATGGTGTTCCAGATTTAACCATGAACATCAAAACAGGTATCATCAATTTCATTCCTACAAAAGTTGGTCGTTATTTGGTTGCTTTCCGTGTAGAAGAATGGAAGAAAGCATCGGGCTCAACACCAGGTTATAAAATTGGTGAGATCAGAAGAGAGTTTCAGATAGAGACCGTACTTTGCCCCGATGCTCCTCCGGTAACAACTGATGAGCTAAATCAAAAACGTGTGATTGTAGATACTGTTTATTACAATACGGTTTATGATAAAGTGTTCACTTCTCGTGATAGTCCATCGGACTCTTTATACATGTATATTTTACCAAATATTACACCAGGTGAGAATGTATTAGACCCTATAAAATTTGGAGGTAAATGGGGCGAAG
>JBDKFN010000087.1:0-5900 GCA_039798705.1 Bacteroidota bacterium | reverse complement strand
CAGATTTTACCTGTTGTTTTCGATCAAGGTTCATTGGGTGCTTCTGGCGATTTATCTCCATTGGCGCATTTGTGTTTACCATTGATTGGAATGGGAGAGGTGATGTATGAAGGAAAGAAAATGGCAGCTTCTGAAGCATTGAATAAAGCAGGATTACAACCTGTGAAGTTAAAATCGAAAGAGGGATTAGCCTTATTAAACGGAACTCAGTTTATGAGTTCTTATGGCGTGTATTGTTTGCATAAAGCCTATCAGCTAGAAAGAATAGCGGATGTAGTTGCATCCATTTCATTAGAAGCATTTGATGGTCGTATTGAGCCGTTTAATCATTTGATTCATCAGATTCGTCCGCATAACGGACAAATAAAGACGGCTAGCCGTTTCCGAGAGTTGCTTCATGGAAGTGAAATGATTAGTCGTGCAAAGCAACATGTGCAAGATCCTTATGCCTTCCGTTGTGTGCCTCAGGTGCATGGTGCAAGTAAGGATACAATCGACTATGTAGCATCGGTTTTTAAAACAGAAATTAATTCAGTAACGGATAACCCAACAATTTTTCCTGATGAAGATTTAATTATTTCAGCAGGGAATTTTCACGGACAGCCGTTGGCGTTACCATTAGACTTTTTAGCAATTGCTTTGGCGGAGTTAGGAAATATCAGTGAGCGCAGAACTTATCAATTGATTAGTGGCCTACGTGGACTCCCAGCATTTTTAGTGGCGAACCCTGGATTAGATTCAGGATTTATGATTCCGCAATATACAGCTGCATCGATTGTAAGTCAGAATAAGCAATTATGTACACCTGCTTCTATTGATTCCATTGTTTCTTCCAACGGACAAGAAGATCACGTAAGTATGGGAGCGAATGCTGCTACGAAATTATTGCGTGTAGTAAAAAATGTAGAAACCATTCTTGCTATCGAATTAATGAATGCCGTTCAAGGATTAGAGTTTCGTCGTCCGGCAAAGACCTCTGATAAACTAGAAGGATTAATCAGTGAATACAGAAAAGTGGTTTCCTTCGTGGAGAAAGATCGTTTGATGTATCCTGACATTCACAAATCAGTTGAGTTTATAAATAACTATCCATTTGAAAAAATCATCGATTAATATGAAAAACAAAATTATTCTATTAGCAGCTGCTTGCTTCACATTGAATGTAGCTGTTGCACAAAATGTACATCACGACCAATTACAAGCGCGTGAATACAAACCTGGTTTTTATGATAAAGACATCATGAAAGGCATTGAGCAATTCGAATCATCGAAGAAAGAAGCGCAACGCAAACCAAGTTATAAAATTGATGTCACTAAAATTGGATACTATCCAAAATCAGTAGATGAGTTTACAACATGGTGGAAAAACAATCCAATCTCACAGGGAAATACAGGGACATGTTGGTCGTTTTCAAGCACCTCTTATTTTGAAACAGAAGTATATCGTTTAACAAAAAAGCAAGTGAAGATTTCAGAAATCTATACCGCTTATTGGGAATATGTGGAGAAAGCAAAGCGATTTGTTTCAGAGCGTGGCAATAGTAATTTCGACGAAGGTTCAGAAGGAAATGCGGTAACAAGAATTTACAAAACTTACGGTGCTGTGCCTTTAGAAAGCTATACGGGATTGCTTCCAGGACAAACTTATCATAACCATGCCCCGATGGTAGAAGAGATGAGAGCTTATTTACAAGGGGTGAAGGCAGCGAATGCTTGGAATGAAGACGAAGTGATTGCAACGATAAAGAGCATTATGAATCATTATATCGGTGTGCCTCCAACAAAAGTAAAAGTGGATGGTAAAGAATACACGCCTTTGCAATACCTAAATGACTATTGCAAATTGAACATGAACGATTATGTGGATATTACATCATTGGGTAATAAACCTTATTGGAAGAAAGTAGAATATGAAGTTCCTGATAACTGGTGGCACGATAGCTCGTATTATAACGTGCCGTTAGAAGATTACATGACGATTGTGCGCAATACCATGCGTAAAGGATATACGGTGTTAATTGGTGGTGATGTTTCTGAAACAGGATTTGATGCATGGAGCCAAGTTGCAATGGTGCCTACTTACGATATTCCTTCTGCATATATTGATGAGCACGCGCGTATCATGCGTTTTATGAATGGAAGCACTACAGATGATCACGGAATGCACATGGTGGGTTATTTGGAGAAAGATGGAAAAGATTGGTATTTGATTAAAGACTCAGGTGCAGGATCAAGAAATTGCGGAAAAGAAAGCAAAAACTTCGGATACTATTTCATGCACGAAGACTATGTGAAGTTGAAAATTATGGACATCATGGTTCATAAAGATATGGTACAAGACATCTTAAAGAAATTTTAATAAATGATACGTGGGGCGGAGGATTATCTGCCCCTTTTTATTGAATAGCAAAGCTGTGGCTAAAATCAAAACAAGATTTGCAGATGAGTGTTACTAATGTAATGGTTTTGAGAAATCCATTATAGTTTTACTGATAAATTCAACATGATAAAAAAACTAATTTATTCCATACTTAAAAAAGTAATGAAATCAACAACTCAAAAAATCAGCAATAAGGTAAGTCCTGCAACGAGTATTTTCGATATTGCAGTAAAAGATATTGCAGGCAATGTTACTTCGCTTGAAAAGTATAAGGGCAAGAAAATTATCATTGTCAACGTGGCTTCTGCCTGTGGGTATACTCCGCAATATGCTGAGTTGCAAAAATTGTATGAGCAGCAGAATGGCAATGTGGTAATACTTGGCTTTCCTTGTAATGACTTTGGTGCACAGGAGCAAGCAGATGAGAGCACGATACAAAATTTCTGCTCGATTAATTACGGGATGACGTTCCCGTTATACAGCAAGGTAAATATTAAATCAAGTCCGATACATCCGATATACGAATGGTTATCGAACCCCGCACATAACGGCTGGAACACTCAATTACCCGACTGGAATTTTTGTAAATATGTGATTGATGAAGAGGGTAGGTTAGAAGGATTTTATAGTTCGGCTGTTCATCCAAATGATTTATTAAAATAGTTCAACATGAAAATTATTCGTAATATAATTGACGTAATTGCAGGAGTACTTATTGGTTCTTATGTAAATAGGTGTGTTGTTGAGCTGGGGGCTATTTTTTCCAGGTGAGCTTTTGGCCAATCAATTCGATTTTGTAACTTTGATTAAATCATTAAAGAATGCCTAAAATATTTGAATATCTTGGAATATTAGTCTTCTTTTATTCTAATGAACATGAGCCAATTCATGTGCATGGGAAATATAATGGATTAGAAAGTAAAGCCGAGTTTTATATTGTTGACGGAGAAATTGTTGAAATTAAAATTAAGCTTGTAAAAGGATGCAGACCATTAACTGGAAGTAAGTTAAAAGATTTTGAGGAGTTTCTTGAAAAATATGCAGACAAAATAGTAGAGAAATGGATAGATTATTTCGTTTATCATAAGAATATTGAATTTGAAAAAATAAATACAAAAATCAAATGAGAATAGTTGAAGATTACAATGAAGTTCTAGTTGATTCGATCGAAATCAATTCTGCTGTTTATATCGGAGATTACGCAATAAGATTGTTTTTTAATGATGGTGTTTGTAAATTAGTTGACTTTAAATCATTTCTCGAAAATTCGTCACATCCATCAATCAAAAAATATTTAGACGAATCTAAATTCAAGGAGTTTTTAATTGTGGATGGTAATTTAAATTGGAATGATTATGATTTAATATTTCCAATAGCAGATCTTTATCAAGGAGTCATTTAGTATACAATTTGTAAATAACAACATGAAAATTATTCGCAATATTGTTGGTGTCATTGCAGGAGTGTTGATAGGCTCTTATGTTAACATGTTTATCGTTAATCTTGGACCAACATTTTTCCCTTTGCCAGAAGGAGTAAACATCACAACCGAAGAAGGATTAAAAGCCGGAATGTCCTTGATGCAACCCGAACATTTCATCGCTCCGTTTTTAGCGCACGCAATCGGAACGCTAGTCGCTACTTTTATAGCAGCACTCATTGCATTTAGTAGAAGAAAAATTATTACTAGAGTTATTTCATTGCTCTATTTAGCTGGCGGTGCTTACATGGTGGCCACACTTCCATCACCAATGTGGTTTAACTTACTCGATTTAATTATGGCTTATTTCCCGATGGGAATGTTAGGCTATTGGTTAGCGACGAGGTTTGTGCCGGAAGGGTAGGGTGTTTTGGCTTTAGCAATTTGCATTATTTTAAGAAATAACAAACAAAAGATTCACGTGACGGGTGTTGCTTGTTTATGAAAAATCAGCAAGTTTTTTCGAGCGGACGATCGTTAGCAACTCAAAACTCTCAACAGTGTTGAGAGAAAACTAGTACCTTGTAAATACCTTTAAAGACAACTATGTATTTGAATTTTCGAACTTGCTGGATGCGCTAACGTAAGTTTGGAATAAGCCTGTAAATAGCAAATTTTGAGCAATTTGTAAATATTGGTACTTGGTTGATATTTTGTGCCTGGAAAACTTTTAAGAACGTAATGCTCGAAAACTATTATGGGGAATTAGAATTTCTGAAATAATCGGGAAATGATTATATTTGATTAATGAAAAAGAAAAACGTAATTGATGCAATTAATGAATTTCCCAAAGAGGTCAATTTGAATGATCTTTTTGAAAGGTTAATTGTGAAAGAGAAAATTGAAAAAGGGTTGCTTCAAATTGAAAATGGTCAGACTATTCCGCACAATAAAGTAGTAGCACATTTCAAGAAAAAATGGCTCAAGTAATTTGGTCTAAATTAGCATTGTCTGATTTAGACAATATCCACGATTTTATTGCGAAGGAATCACCTTACTACGCTCAGAAAACAATTGAACAGTTGTTGAGTCGTGTGGAAATTTTAGAGACTTATCCTGAATCCGGTAGACAAGTTCCAGAATTTATTAGAAAAGATATTCGAGAGTTAATCGAAGGCAATTATCGTCTGTTCTATAAAATTGGTAAAAATGCCATCTATATAATTCGAGCACATCATGCAGCTAGAAATATACGAGGCCGCAGAAAACGAACAAACCTCTAATAGCTCATTTACATTTTCGCCTTCTAGCCACATAATTCACATGATTGGCTTTGAGTTTTTGATATTGGCGGTGCATTTTGATTTTTCATAAGTAGCCATTAAAACTCACGTGGTAGGTATTGCTTGTTTATGAAAAAAATGTATTTTAGTAAGGTTTTAGGGTACTACGCTAATGCAGTCAATAAAGACAGCTTGAGGTAGGTTTATAGCGCTTATACAGTAGTTATGGGCAAGTTTAAAAACCAATACGGTCTGCGAAAGCCAAAGGGCTGACCACCCAATTTGACAAAAAAATGTATTATTGAACTTTAAAAGTGGAGTCCAGAACCCACTCTAAAAACGGGGCGTATTTCGAAAAGCCAAATGAGTAGGACTATAAAAGAATAAATATGAAATCAATTTTTTCAATTATTTTGATCGCATTGTCGATAAACATAAATGCTCAAAGCAGGGCATTGTTCTTTACTTCCGCTATAAACACTGTATTGAAAGCAAACGGTTCATCCACAAATGTAGTCAATACCAAAAAATTGTTTTTTCATTTTTACATCGATGAGGCGTACGTAAAAAATGGGTTCATACACATTTCAGACGATAAAAAATTTTACGGTGCAGATTATGGAGTTGAGTATAAAATTTACAAGATTGAATTAAAAGATAATGGACAATATTATTACTGGACAAAAGATGTGGGTCAAGATGGCCAAATTGTACTTTTTGTTGTTGACAAAAATTCTAGTGTCCCAAATATTACCGAATACAGGTACAGTCCTGTGCAAAACGACAATACCGTTTTAAAAATCATTCAATATTCAAT
>JBDKFN010000086.1:0-5956 GCA_039798705.1 Bacteroidota bacterium | reverse complement strand
AGACATTGATGCTGCTTGCGGTCAATTAGCCATCAAAGAGCGCGAATAAAAAAAGTTGCATTCTTGCAGTTGTGGTCGCAAAACCGGCAAGCTACTTTTGGGCATGAAAAAACTATATCAAGCTCTACAGCACTTTACCGAACTGCTCTACCCAAAATTGTGTGGCGCCTGCGGTTTACATTTATTAGAAAACGAAACTGTATTATGCGTGTATTGCCGCGCATTATTACCTTTCAGTAATGAGTCTCACGACCCCGACAATGCTACCGAAAAACTATTTTGGGGAAATGTTCCAGTAGAAGCCGCCGCCACTTTACTGTTCTTCAATAAATCTGCCCGCACACAAGTACTCTTACATCAACTTAAGTATCACCAACGTTTTGAAATTGGTGAAATGCTTGGTGAACTTTTTGCACAAGCACTCGTTCACAGTGGCCGCTTCGATGCAGTCAATATGATTATCCCTGTTCCTTTGCATCCCGAACGCGCTAAGTTTCGAGGTTATAACCAATCGGCTGTTATTGCCAATAGCATGGCGAGTATTTTAAAAGTTCCTGTTGCCAATAAATTATTATTGCGTAAAATCAATACCGAAAGTCAAACAAAGAAAAATAGAATTGAACGTTTCGACAATATGGAATGTGTATTCAGCGTCGCCTCACCTGACGAAGTAAAAGGACAAAATATTTTAATCATTGACGATGTCATTACCACTGGCGCTACCCTCATTAGTTCCGCTCAAGCATTACATCAAGCAGGCAGCAACGAACTTTTTATCGGTGCCATTGCTAAGGCTTAACCCAAAATTGAAATATTTAATTGAAAAGTTTAGAAAGCAGAGAATTAACGTACAATATTATGTACATTTGGGAGTACATTAAAATTGAACCCATGAAAGCGGTATCCATTAGCACCCTCAGAAGTAAAATCAAATACTTTATAGATATGGTCAGTGATTCTTCAGAAGTAATTATCATTCCTAGAAATAAGGAAGATGATGCCGTTGTATTGATGTCTATCAAAGAATATAATTCACTTACCGAAACTAGTTATTTGTTGTCGACAGAAGCTAACCGAAATAGGTTGCGAACAGCAATAGATCAAATCGAAAATAAGGAAACTGTTTCTTATAAAGAATTCGAGAAAAAATTCAAAAAATAAAACATGACAATAGAGTTTTCTTTAAACGCTTGGGAAGATTTATCGTTTTGGATCAAAGAAGATTTTAGTAAAGTTGAAAAGATAAAAGAATTAATCAATGCGATTGCTAAAACACCTTTTGTCGGAATAGGAAAACCAGAACCACTAAAACAAAACCTAAAAGGTTATTGGTCGAGAAGAATAAATGATGAGCATCGACTCGTTTATAAAATCAGTGGAGATAGCAGAAACACCCAGGTTTGTTACATCTTGAGCTGTAGATTCCATTATTAATAAACTTCTCTAACTGCTGCTGCGATTGCATCTGCGTCGTAACCACATTCTTTCCAGAGTTCTGGTTGTTCGCCGTGTTCGATGTATTGATCGGGAATGCCTAAACGCTTCACGATTGCATGCAGTTGGTGGTCTGCCATGAATTCTAATATTGCAGAACCAACGCCGCCTTGTAAGCAACCGTCTTCTACAGTAATGATGTGTGAATATTTTTCAAATACTTCGCGCAACATTTTTTCGTCTAATGGTTTAGCGAAACGTAAATCGTAATGTGCTGGAAATATATTTTCTTTTGCTAGTTGTTCGCATGCTGCTACTGCAAAATTTCCTGGGTGGCCTAAACTTAAGATGGCTACTTTTTCTCCATCTTTTATTTTTCTGCCGGTACCCACTGGTAATTTTTCAAATGGTGTTTTCCAATCTACCATTACGCCGTTACCTCTAGGGTAGCGAATGGTAAAGGCGCCCATGTTGTCTTGCGATGCGGTGTACATTAAGTTGCGCAACTCTTGTTCATTCATTGGTGCGGCAATGGTCATTTTTGGAATGCAACGCATGTAAGCAATGTCATATGCACCATGGTGTGTTGGACCATCTGCTCCTGCTAAACCTGCGCGGTCTAAACAAAATACCACATTTAAATTTTGCAAAGCTACGTCGTGCAATACTTGATCGTATGCACGCTGCATGAATGAAGAATAAATATTACAAAAAGGAATTAAGCCTTGCGTTGCTAAACCTGCCGAAAAAGTTACTGCATGTTGCTCTGCAATGCCAACGTCGAAAGCCCTGTCTGGCATGGCTTTCATCATGATGTTTAACGAACAGCCACTTGGCATGGCTGGCGTTACGCCCATAATTTTTTCATTTGCTTCCGCCAATTCCAACAAGGTATTTCCAAAAACATCTTGGTATTTTGGTGGCTGCGGAGTGGTCGAAACAGATTTTTTTATTTCTCCCGTAATTTTATCGAACAAGCCTGGCGCATGCCATTTCGTTTGGTCTTGCTCTGCCAGTGCAAAGCCTTTACCTTTTACAGTTAAGCAATGTAAAATTTTCGGACCTGGTATGTCTTTTAAATCTGCGAGGACTTTTACTAAATGATCAATGTCGTGGCCATCTACTGGACCAAAATAACGGAACTTCAGCGATTCAAATAAATTGCTTTGCTTCAGCAATGCCCCTTTCAAACCCTTCTCTACTTTCTTTACAATTTCTTGTGCATTTGGACCAAACTTGCTAATGCCGCCTAATAATTTCCAAATATCTTCTCGTACTTTATTATAAGTATGCGAAGTGGTAATGTCTGTTAAATATTCTTTCAGTGCGCCCACATTTGGATCTATGGACATGCAGTTGTCGTTTAGTACCACTAATAAATTAGCACCCGAAACACCTGCATGGTTCATGGCTTCAAACGCCATACCTGCGGTCATTGCGCCGTCGCCTATTACTGCAATGTGGTGGCGGTTTTTATCGCCTTTGTATTGCGATGCCACTGCCATTCCCAATGCTGCTGAAATAGAAGTCGAAGAATGTCCTACGCCAAAAGTATCGTACTCGCTTTCCGAACGTTTCGGAAAACCGCTGATGCCTTTATATATTCTGTTGGTATGAAATACTTCTTTACGGCCGGTCAATATTTTATGCCCATAAGCCTGGTGCCCTACATCCCAAACCAGTTGATCTTGTGGGGTATTGAATACATAATGTAGCGCAGTCGTCAATTCTACTACCCCTAAGCTAGCTCCAAAATGACCACCGTTAACCGATACTTGATCGATGATGGTTTGACGCAATTCATCACAAAACTCTTTTAACTGAGATTCAGATAGTTTGCGTAAATCAGAAGGGAAATTGATATGGGGTAATAAATTCATGTATGTCTGTTGGCCAAATATTTAGCCTAATAAGGTAAAATACGGCAAATTGTTTTAAAATTCCAATAAAATTCCCTTCAGCGCATCAAAAAAATTACTATTTTCGTGATTATGAATTGGATTAAAGAAAAGTTTGCCATTAGACTACCTCAGTTCGAAGGGCCATTTGACTTGTTGCTCTTTTTTATCGAGCGCGATGAGTTAGACATTTACGACATTCCAATTGCTCAAATTACCAATGAATTTCTTCGCTATATCGAAGAAATGACTACCCTAAACATTGAACTTGCCAGTGAATTTATTTTAGTGGCTGCACGTTTAATGCAAATTAAAGCGCGCATGTTGTTGCCTCGTCCAGAAATTGATGCCGAAGGTAACGAAGTGGATCCGCGTAAAGATTTGGTTCAAAAATTATTGGAGTACAAACTTTTCAAAGAAGCTTCGCTTGATTTAGAATATTTACAAGAAGAAAGAACCAAACAATTTAGAAAAGGAAATTTCAGTACCGATTTTCATTTGGTGCGCGAAAGTGCAAGTCAAGAAGACGAATTGCAAACGCTAGATTTATTCCGCTTGCTAACCGTTTACCATAAAGTTTGGAATAGGTTTAACAATAAACCTGAAGAAGTAAAACATACCGTTGTTCAGTACCCTTATTCTATTGAAGAGCAGAAAATATATGTGAGCCGTTTACTATTGAGTAACGATAAATTAAATTTCGAAACCATTTTAAAAGAAAGTAAAGACCGCGTACAATTGGTGTATTCTTTCTTAGCTATTTTAGAAATGTTGCAACAAGAAATGATCGATATTCAAGTTGGCTTAGGCTTCAATAATTTCTGGGTATCGAGGCGTGAAGCTGGCGCTGAGCCTGCATTCTACGGCGACGACGAAGAAGCGTAATTGCTATCTATCCCAATATAAATTTCGGAAACCAGTTTTAAGTGCCAATGTAAATAGGTTGGCTTTATTAACTTGCCCTGCGCTTTGTTGGTTGCGGTAAGCATAAGCCAGCTCGATACAAAAATTTACTTTCGGGTTTATTACATAAGCGAGTCTCGCATCTACATATAGCAAACTCGAATTTACGCCTTGCAATATTTTATTTCCGTATTCGGAGTTGCGGGTATTGTAAGAAAGCAAAATATTGTTGCCGACATTTCCTGTTGCAGAATCGGCACCATAGCGTGCATAATTAATTTGTAAATAGCCTCTGAAATTTCTAACTTGTTTTTCGATGCGCGAAACAGACTCGATGAAATTCGCGCCCAGTGGATGTGCTAAGGCATCGTTGAAATGCGAATAGCTGCGTTGCGAATTGCGATGCGAATACATGTATGGTTTTGCTAAATTAATTTCAGTAAAACCACAGGTATTTTTATAACCCAACACTTGATCAGATTTTATTCCCAATTGCAATGCAAATTTATTGGCCCACCAGCCTTTGTTAGCGGTGTACTCCGATACCTTTAATTCGTCGAGCATCAGCTGCCCATAAATTTTAGTGTGCGCATTTAATTTGTATTTCGCATTCATACCCACCAAGGCGTTGTCTGATGATGCGGTATTGTATTCTGCTGCGCGCAAAAATATAATGGGATTAGCATAAGTGGCATCGAAGCCACGCTTGCCGCTAGAGTCGGCGTCTTGCCAAACTACTGCATCAAATAACCCAATGGTTAATTTTTTAGTAATGTTCCAATCTAAGTAATGCATCACCGACCATTTTTTTTGTAAGCCCAATACTTCTGAAAGTATGGGCGCAGTTGCATCGGTGTGCTGCATGTAAATGGCAGAGTACTGTATTTTCTTTGAAGCGTAGGTCGCTTTGAAATATGGATAAGGCACCGCTACGTCAGATAGTATGACCGAACGGTAACCGTCACCAATAAATAATTTATCGTTGCCCAGCACAAATGAAAAGTTTCCACTTTGGTAAGCTAAGTGTGCTACCGAATATTGGTAGTCGAATGCATTGCTGTTTGGTATTTTGCCTTTTGAAAATACTTGACCTAGAATTACTCCTCTTGTTGAAATAGCCGAATCTAAATACGATGGAAACAAAGTTTGGTTTTCAAATATTTGCAAATCGAAAGAAAAGTTTTCATTGAGTGAACCGTTAACTTGAAAGCCTCGGGTGTTGTTCCACAAATTACGGTTGTCTTTTGATGCGCTGCTGCCCCACTGTTTTCCAATGCTAAAGGTCGGTAAGTAATTGATGTTTATTTTTGCTTGCTCCGAATTAAATGTTAAAAATGCATCATCGAATAAAGCACGCTTCAGCCATTTGTTTTTTGAATTGTTTGCTGATGCTTTTTCGAAATAAGGCTGCATAGCGCTGTGCGATTGTGCGCTGTCGTTATACCAAGTGTTGCTTGGAGATATGCCGTGGTACAAGGGCGCTAACTGCGCCATAGCGCTTGTGTTTATTAGCATTAATAGGATGATGATATTTCTCATTAATTTCTTAAAATAATTCACATCTGAAACATTAGTCAATTTAAGGCAAAAATAATTATCCATTTTAGTTCATTACTGCTATAAAATCTAATTTTAACCAAATTTAAGCTTAAATTTGCATATATAATTAAGTGCGATTTTATTACTTTTGTAAAAAATAATAAATTGATAATTACACACAA
>JBDKFN010000085.1:0-6002 GCA_039798705.1 Bacteroidota bacterium | reverse complement strand
CTTAAATCCTGCTCAATGATCGTTTTTTAAATTAACTATTCCAAATTTTTGACACGAATTTTGATGAATTTTACAATGAAAAATGATGACGTTTTAGCGGTGTATTTTAGCTAAAAATGGCCGTGTTATTTTCTTAAAATTACCTACAAATCAGTTTTTAAAAACTGACAAAATAACATCATTTTTAATCATCCCCCACCCCATCGAGGAGGCTATTTTAGAAAAATGGAATGTGTTTAAAGCAAAGAGAAGGCTATTTTTGAAATGCCTTTAGTTTAGATTTGATAAACGGATAGCTGAAAACAGCTAATAAAATGAGTGCTGCACCTTGGTAAAATCCAGCTGACATGAGCTCTTTTGAACCGAAAATTAGGTAAGCAAGTACAATTCCATAGAGCGGTTCCAGGTTGGTGGTAAGTACCACCGTATAAGCACTTAATTCCTTCATAACAGCAACTCCCATTACATAAGCAATTGCTGTACAGATAGTTCCAAGTATTAATAAGTAGATTAAATCAGAATTGGATATTTGCATCTGAAAGTGTTCTCCTCTTGGATTAAGCGCCATATATGTGCTCAAAAACGCCAATCCACCTAACATTTCATAGAAAGAAATGCTTGCAGGTTCTATTTTTTTAACTGCTTTTTCGTTTAAAATAGTGAATAAACTAGCCATTAAAGAGGCCAATAATCCATAAATTATTCCAGTTGTATAACTTGTTTCAAAATGAAAAATCAAAATTATACCAGCAATAATGATCAAACCAATACCTAAATCTAGGGCAGATGTTTTTTGTTTTGTATAAAAAGGAGAGAGAAAACTGGTAAATAAAGCACTTGATGAGAGGCAAACGAGGGCTACAGAAATGGTCGAAGTTTTGATAGAATGGTAAAAAAAGAACCAATGTAAAGCAACTATTCCGCCAATTCCTAGCATTTTAAGTAGGTCTTTTTGAGCTAATTTTAAAGATTTTTTGGTCCAAATATGATAAATAAACAAGCTTATACAAGCAATTAACATACGATACCAAACCAATTCTAAGGCTGCAATGCTAATTAATTGCCCTAAAATTGCGGTAAATCCCCAAATATAAACTGTTAAATGGAGTACGAGAAGGTTCTTATTTAGGTGCAATTTTCAACAGATAAAGACCATAAATACCAAAAACTATATTTGGAATCCAGACTGCAAACATCGGATGTAAACCACCTTTAATTGCAAATGTTGTCGTGAATTGCATCAATAATATATAAGCAAAACTACTTCCAATTCCTATTCCTAATTGAATTCCAATGCCACCTCTGACTTTTTTAGAGCTCAAAGAAACGGCTATTAATATCAATATAAATGTTGAAATAGGAAGGGCATAACGGGTGTATTTCTCTATTTCATAAGCTACTAAATCTGCTGCACCTCTTTTCTTCTCTTTAGCTATATAAGTATTTAATTCTGTGAGGGTTAAGGTCTTAATGCTATTGTCTTTTCTAGCAAAATCTTCAGGGCTCATTGCCAATGTCGTATCTAACAAACTTCCCCTAACCAAGGTTTCTTTTAAACCATTGATATAGCGGATAGAGTAGTTCTGAATTTGCCAGTTTTTACGAACAGAATCCCAGGTGATTTGATCTGCTAGTAGTTTATAATGCAAGTCTTTTCCATGAAATTTCTCTAAAGAAAACAAGTAACCAACGTTATTTAAATTGCTATAACTCTCTAAATAGGCATAAGTACTATCATCCAATTGCATGTGGATATTTCGTTCCTTGTATACAAATTGGTTATTGATGTATTTGTTTTCAAAATCAACCCTTACTTTATTGGCATTTGGTATTATAAACGCATTGAAAATAAAACTGACTATTGCTAGGAATAACGCCGTAATAAAATAAGGATAAAGTAACCTTCTGAAACTTATTCCACCACTTAATATTGCAACAATTTCGGTGTTATTGGCCATTTTTGCTGTAAAGAAAATAGCTGCAATGAATATCAAAAGCGGGCTCAACATTCCTGCATAATAGGGAATGAAGTTGAAGTAATACAATAGGATAATCTCTGAAAAGGGTGCTTTTTTGGCAATGAAATCATCTACTTTTTCGGAATAATCAAACACCACCGCAATGGCTAAGAAAATTGCCAGCGTGAAGAAAAAGGTGCCTAAAAATTTCTTAATTAAGTACCAATCGAGTGTTTGTAACTTCCATTTCATCCTTTACGAAGGTAATTTTTTGTCGCCAAAAAAGCTAACAATATTAAAGGCGTGTCGCCATTTGCTTCACCATTTGTTCTTTCCAAGGTAAAAAACTGCCATCGATGATCTTTTTTCTGGCTTCTTTAACAAGCCATAAGTAAAAATGCAAGTTGTGTAAACTGGCAATTTGCGCTCCTAAAAGTTCTTTAGAAATAATTAAATGCCTTAAATATGCTTTTGAATAGGTTAAATCTGAATATAAACTACTGCTTGGATCGATAGCTGAAAAGTCATTTTTCCACTTTTCATTTTTGATATTGATGAAACCTTCGGCTGTAAATAACATCCCATTTCTTGCATTTCGAGTAGGCATTACACAATCGAACATGTCAATACCTAGCGCAATACATTCTAATATATTGATTGGCGTACCAACACCCATTAAGTAACGAGGTTTATCTTTTGGCAAAATCTCAGTTACGATATCGGTCATTTCATACATGTCTTCGGCTGGTTCACCTACAGACAAACCCCCAATTGCATTGCCTTCTCGCTCAAAACTAGCAATCACTTCGGCAGATTGTTTTCTTAAATCTTTGTAAGTACTTCCTTGAATAATGGGGAATAAACTTTGTTGATAACCATATAATGGTTCGGTTTGATCAAATTGCGAGCAGCATCTTTTCAACCAACGATGGGTCATTTCCATCGACTTTTTTGCATATCGATAGTCGCAAGGATAGGGTGTACATTCGTCAAATGCCATGATGATATCTGCACCAATAATACGCTGAATATCCATTACATTTTCTGGTGTAAATAGATGTTTAGATCCGTCAATATGTGATTTAAAAGTTACTCCTTCTTCTTTTATTTTACGAACGCCTGATAAAGAATAAACTTGATAACCGCCGCTATCTGTTAAAATAGGGAGTTCCCAGCCATTGAATTTATGTAAACCACCCGCTTTTTGAATGGTATCTAATCCTGGTCTTAAATATAGATGATAGGTATTTCCTAAAATGATATCTGCTTTGATGTCGTCAGCAAGTTCCCTTTGGTGAACACCTTTTACTGTACCAGCTGTTCCAACTGGCATAAAAATAGGGGTTTGAATGGTACCATGGTCGGTGATTAATTCGCCAGCTCTTGCTTTTGATCGACTATCTGTTTGGGTTAAATTGAATTTCATTGTCACAAAGATAAATTTAAATTCTATTATTAGAATCCTAAAAAAGATGCTTGTTTTTTAAATTTAAATGATAGTTTCGCATAGCATTTTAATATCATAATCGTGTTAGTTCCCATCATATTAGTCTCTTTCTTTGGTTTAATAACCCTTATACAGCTCTATTATATTTTAAGGTATTATTGGCGTTTGGCGATAACAGCCTTACCAAAACCGAGCCAACAAGCGCAATTGCCTGTATCTATTATCATTGCGGCTAGAAATGAATCTGAAAATCTTCAAAAATACCTAGACAGTATTTTACAACAAGACTATCCAAATTATGAAGTAATTGTAGTCAATGATTGTTCTTATGATCATTCAACCGATTTATTAAAAGGATTTAAAACCAGATATACTCATTTGAAAGTTGTCGAAATTGTGGAAGATGATCGATTCAGACATGGAAAAAAATTCGCAATTACTTTAGGGATTAAATCGGCTCAACATGAGCACCTTTTATTTACCGATGCCGATTGTATGCCGGTATCTAAAAACTGGTTGAACGATATGCAATCCTTTTTTGATGAAAAAGAAATTGTATTAGGCTATTCACCATTTGAAAAATCTAAAGGTTTATTGAATAGAATTGCCAGATATGAAAACTTTCAAACGGCTTTAAATTATTTGTCTTTTGCTCTAAAACGCAATCCATACATGGGTGTTGGTCGCAACTTAGCCTATAAAAAGTCTTTGTTTTTTCAACATAAAGGATTTGCTTCGCATATGCATTTGCAATCTGGAGACGACGATTTATTCGTAAATCAAGCAGCCACTAAAAACAATGTAGCAGTTTGTTTGACTGCTGATAGTATTGTGTACACACCTGCAAAAACAACCTGGTCTGGGTATTTTAGACAAAAACTTAGGCATTATGGTGTAGGGTCGGAATACAAAAAATCAAATCGTATTTCTATTAGCATGCAATCAATTTCGGGTATGTTATTTTATGTGCTAGGAATAACTTTGGCCTGTTTAAATATCATGCCGCTATATGTAGTAGGCATTGCTGCTTTGAGAATTTTACCTTTAATGGTTATTTATTTCAAAGCCATGAAACGCCTAAAAGTTAAAGATTTGTATTGGACGTGGCTATTACAAGACTTGATATTTTATTTATTTATTCCTTTCTGGAGTATTTTAGTAGTCTTTAGTTCAAAGAAAAGATGGAATTAATAAAACAGTATTTCCCAAACTTAACCAGCTTGCAACTTCAGCAATTAGGGGCTTTGGGTGAATTATATGCGGATTGGAATGCTAAAATAAATGTGATTTCAAGAAAAGATATGGAGCATTTTTACGAACGCCATGTATTACATTCTTTAGGAATTGCAAAGGTAATTCAATTTAAAGCAGATACGCAAATTTTAGATGTGGGTACAGGTGGTGGTTTCCCCGGAGTGCCATTGGCAATCTTATTTCCTGAGGTTTCATTTCACTTAGTAGATTCTATTGGTAAGAAAATTAAAGTTGTACAAGAGGTTTCTAATGCCATTGAATTGAAAAACTTATCTGCCTCACATGCAAGAGCAGAGCAGGTTTCAGGCCATTTTGATTTTGTAGTTTCAAGAGCCGTTACACGTCTTTCAGAATTTTACCCTTGGATACAAAATAAATTCAATAAAAAATCCTTCAACGATTTAGACAATGGAATCCTTTACCTAAAAGGAATTGACCTCACCGAAGAATTTGATGAATTAAAAAAACCATATCAGTTATTCCCGCTGAAACATTATTTCAGAGAAGAATGGTTTGAAAGTAAAGGTGTAATTTTTGTCCCTAGATTTTAGTTTAACTTTTTTAATAGTGCCTTGCAATCCTGCACTCTGTAGGGGTCATCGGGTGTTAGCATCGGTAAACTTAATGCCTTTTCTAATAGTTTTTTAGCTTCCGCATTTTTATTCATATAGCTTGCGTTTAATGCAGCATCATAATAATATAAAATATAATTTGGCCTAAATGATATGGCTTTTGTAAAATAATTTTCTGCTTTTTCAAAAGTGCAATTCTCTGGAACACCACCAAATAAAGCTTTTGCGGCCATCACTTTGATGCTAGACATGTTGGCAATTTCTCTATTTAATCGACCCAATACATGAAAAGATGGGGCATGTTTAGGATTGATTTTAATCGCTATTTCCGCTTCTGATTTAATTTGTTTAGCATATCTTAATTTTTCTTCACTACCAGAAAGCAAACTAATCTTACCCAATGCCAATGCTATATTATAGTGGTTTTCAGCGTTTTCTGTTTCAATATTTAATGCTTTTTCTGCATATTTTTTCGCAATCCCAAAATAATTTCTTTTTTCGGCATCTGATTTTTTTCTTTCACCTTCAATTGAATATAAATAAGATGCGTGTTGTAAAGCCGTTAAATTATCAGGATCTTTTTTCAAGATGTTATCAAACTTTTGAAGTGCAATCGCTTCTTTGTATTGATCTTGCAAGCGAATTGCTTCGTTTAATTGAGCTGCTATATCTTGTGCAAATGTATTGCTGTAAATACAAAAAAAGCTAATAATAAGAAAAGTTGACTTTTTCATTTTTAAAATTATTTTAATACAATATAATCGATTCTAT
>JBDKFN010000084.1:0-6110 GCA_039798705.1 Bacteroidota bacterium | reverse complement strand
ACTTTACGCATTATAATCCCACTAAAATTTTATTTGGTAAAAATGAAATTGAAAAAGTAGCAGTTGAATGTTTACCATATGGACAAACAGCTATCATATTACTTGGAAAAGGATCGGCAAAAAAGCATGGAATTTATGCTAGATTAATTTCATTGTTGAACATGCACCAGATTAAATTTATTACTTATGAAGGAATTAAATCTAATCCAACATACCAGGATGCAGACGCAGCAGTTAAATTAGCCAAAGACAACAAGGTAGATTTTATTATTGCATTGGGTGGCGGTTCTGTTATTGATACTGCAAAAGCAGTAGCAATGGGTTATTATGTTGAACATTCTGTATGGGATTTTTACATGCAAAAAGTAGAAAGACCAAGTAAAGCACTTCCAATTATTTCTATTCTAACATTAGCTGCAACTGGAACAGAAATGAACTCTTCCACAGTTATTCAGGATACAGATGGTGGAATGAAAAAAGGATATGGTTCACCCCTATTATTTCCTAAGGTTTCCATTTTAGATCCAGAACTTACCTACTCTGTACCTGCAAATTATACTGCATATGGTATTGCCGATTTAATGGCACATGCACTTGAAGTATTTTTTGGTTTAGGGGATGCTCCGTTGTCAGATCATTATATCGCGAGTATCTTAAAATTAGCGATTCAATTTGGTCCAACAACCATTGAAGAACCTGAAAATTACGATGCCCGTGCAAATATCATGTGGCTTGCTAGTAATGCACTCAATGGTACAATTTTAAATGGTAGAGGTACCGGCGACTGGGGTTGCCACGGATTAGAACATACATTAAGTGTGCTTTACGATATTCCACATGGTGCTGGACTTTCCATTGTTTATCCTGCTTGGTTGAAATATCATTTTTCTAAAATTAAAAGCAGATTGGCTTTTTTAGCAAAAAATGTTTTTGAATTACATACTGGTACAGATGAGGAATTGGCTTTACAATTCATTGAAAAGCTAGAGAATTACTTCAACATATTAAAAACGCCAATCAGGTTATCTGAATTTCAAATACCAGCTACAGATCATCAAAAAATTATTGATAATTTAATACTTAACAATATTACAGGTCGCGTATATCCACTAAATTCGGATGATTACGATGGTATTGTCAAATTAATGTGGTAATTTCCATTATTAATATTTATTGTTTTGAACCTAAAAAAACTCATTTTAGCTGGTGAAGGTTTCGACATCGATTTTAAAAAAACGATTACCTTCCATCATAAAATTGCTAAAACAATGGTTGCTTTTGCTAATAATAAAGGCGGCAAAATTCTTATTGGTGTAATGGATGATGGTTCAATTAAAGGTGTTAAAAATGAAGAAGAAGAACGTTTCATGTTGCTCAAAGCTGGAACCCATTTTTGCAAACCCCAAATCATTCCAAAGTTCTCAGAATATATAGTTGACGGGCAATTGGTCCTTGTAGCAGAAATTGAAGAAAGCGATGTTAAACCACATTATGCACTAGATGATGCAGATAAATGGTGGGTATACATTCGGGTAAAAGATCAATGTGTTTTAGCAAGTAAAATTGTGATAGATGTATTACAAAAAACAAATCAAAAGGAACCCGTTATTATCAATTTTACCGAAAAAGAAAAAGCATTATTAGCATTTCTTGAAGTAAATGAAAAAATTACTTTAAGAGAATATTGCGATTTAATTAAATGTCATCGCAGACAAGGTTCAAAAATTTTAGTAAATTTGATTTTGTCTGGAATTATTAGGGTGCATTACTCAGATAAAACAGAGTATTACACCGCTGCATAATGAACTCAAATTCCTATTCTTCCCATTTCAAAAGTACTTTTTTACTAGCATATCCGGTTGTGATTAGCCAGGTTGGTCACATGGTTGTAAATATCACCGATACTGTTTTCATTGGTCATTTAGGAGCAGTTAAATTAGCTGCTTGCTCTCTAGGAATCAGCATTTTTGCGGTTTTCATGGTTTTAGGGATTGGAATTTCATACGGTCTAACACCATTAATTGCGCAAGCATATGGCGCTAAAGATGACACACATTGTGGTAAGTTTTTGATCAATGCACTAGGCTTGAATTTATTGACTGGAATTTTAATTGCATCGGGTATTTATATCATGTCCAATCATTTAGATTTACTTGGTCAAGAAGCAATTGTCATAGAACATACCAAACCTTTTCTACAAATTATTGGTGCATCAATGATTCCTTTGATGCTATTTTTAACATTCAAACAATTCGCTGAAGGCCTTAGTTTCACTAAACAAGCCATGGTTATTACTTTATTCGCAGATGGTTTTAATGTATTACTAACCTATGGATTAATTAATGGTGAATTTGGTTTGCCAAGAATGGAATTAGTTGGTGCGGGTATTGCCAATTTTATATCACGATTATTAATGGCCACTTTAATGATGACTTATGTATTGAAGTCTAAAAACCTCAAACCATATATTAAACAATTCACTTTAAAGTATTTAAATTTTGGTGATTTTTCTGCCATTTTTAAATTAGGTATTCCTTCTGCATTTCAATATTTATTTGAAGTAGGTGCTTTCTCTGTTGCAGCTATTATGATGGGCTGGTTAGGTTCTGCCTATCAATCTGCACATCAAATTGCCATCAATATTGCAGCAACTACCTACATGGCAGCAAGTGGAATTGCAGCTGCAACTTCTGTAAGGGTTGGAAATTCTTTAGGTGAAAAAAACTATCCAAAATTATGGCGTGCAGGTATAACAGGGTATTTCATGGTATTGATTTTTATGGGCACTACTGCCCTATTATTATTACTTACTAGAAATATATTACCTGGTTTTTATATTTCAGACATTAATGTTTCCCAAATTGCCTCACAATTATTGATTATTGCTGCGTTCTTTCAATTATCAGATGGCGTTCAAGTAATAGGATTAAATGCTTTGAGAGGGATGACAGATGTGAAAATACCTACACTCATTACTTTTATTTCCTATTGGGTAATTGCCATTCCATTGAGTTATTATTTAGGCTTTTTTACTCCTTTAAAAGCCAATGGAATTTGGGTTGGATTATCAGTAGGATTAACCATTTCAGCTGTTTTTCTTTATTTTAGATTTCAGAGATCTGCAAAGAAATTAATATTGGTTAAGGCTTAACCCAAGCAGTTCATTAAATCTTTATTCATTTCTTCAAAGCGAATTAATGCATTGGGAATAACTTTTTCAATTACATCTGCTTTCAATATTTCTAAATTAATGATATCTAATTCAGAAAATTTGAATGATTGCTCCATTGCACCCAACTCCAATTTTACAATGTATTTTTGATTCATTTGAAAAATGGAGATTCTTATTTGCGGGTGTGCGATTGTATCGATGATTCTCATATTAACTTTTTTGAAAATCGAAATTAAACATTTATCATGCTAATTTTTATTTTAGGTTCATTTTTTTAGGTTTAAGTTGAATGATCGCGTAACTAATTCCAGCAAACATTAAAACCCATATTCCATCATTTATTGGTACATCTCCTACATCATCTCCAAATCCAGGAGAATTCGCTGTTTCTTGATCTTTTGAATTCATTTCTGGTAAGTTGTTTTCAGAAAAGTCAATTTTTGGTAATTCAGTAGCAGGTATTTCATTAATTATTACCTGTTGATTTGCATTCGCATTAGTAACTGAAAAAATGATAAATAAAATTAATATAGAAAGGTTTATTCTTTTTAGAAAAATCATCGTTTTTATTTATTTAATGAATCTGATTGTTTGATTATGGAATTCGTGTTGAATTTTTATAAAATAAATACCCTTTGGAAAAGCTGCAACATTAATTTCCTCCATTTCACCGAATGAAAATTCAATTTGATCTGCTCGCAAAAGCACGCCTAAATCATTATATATTTCGTAATTAATAATGGAATTTTTAGCTAATAATTGACCATTTAAAAGTTTAATTTGATTGATAACTGGATTTGGAAATACTTCCCATTCTTTTGCCAATTTGAAAGGAATAATTGAAGTTGTTTTTGGAATAAATAACAGTTTAAATCTTTGATTATTAAAAGAGGCGGAATCCTTGTTTGTATGAACGTTGTAAAGGTATTTGTCACTTAAAAGGACTGTTATATTAACATAAGAATCTACTAAATAAACATGATGTTGTTCGAAACTTGAGACATCTTCAAAAATTAAATCAAAACTCGTAAAACTAGTGCCCAAAATGCTCAATGCTACTTCTCTATAACCTTCAATTTTTGAAAGCGAATTAATCGCATATCTTTCGAATTCTTTTCCAATACTGGCAATATTAACTAGTGAATTTGTAAACTTTAATCCATCATATAAATCAAAATTATCCTTTGAATTTTCATTAAAGTGAATAAATGTAGCATCAGAATTTAAACTGTCTACTTTCAAACTTATTTTTAAATGGTTATTCAATTTTTCTTTGAAATAATTTCCACCCTTGTTTTGTGTCTTATCACCTTCGTCTATTTGAATGCCGCCAACTAATCCTGTTTGTTGAACAAAAAATGCTTGACCAGCACTTATAAATCTAGATGCATCTCCAGTTAAGCCATTCCAAGATTGATAACTATTTGTAGAAGGATTGTATATGGTGTATGTGTTTGAAATATCAATTCCCTTTGAAATGCTATTCCAGTCTATGCTTGAAGGATACGGGTTCCCTATCAAATTATATCCACTGTTTAAATTACTGTTTGTTTTTGTCGTATTGATATTTATCGCGTGTCCAGGATACGTTCCATTGACAGTTAAAATAGTTGCTGTTGGAACCACACTTCCTGTGCCATCTAAACTAATTGTTCGGTCTCCTCTTATTAAAATCCTAAATCCTTTTCCATTAGTCAATGCTTCTGTATTACCATTTATAAATGCAGTCCAGCCATTGTCGTTTGTTGCAACAGAACCAACATTAACATCACTTCCCGCAAGTACCTCGTTATACCAGAAAGCACTTGGAGCATTGGTAATAGATGGATCAAAATTATTCAAAGCACCTCCTATTCCTGTAATATGTGTTCCTTTACCAACTAAATTAATACCTAAGTTTCGCCATTGTGCAGCATTTGCACCGGATACTGAGGATGCTAAAAACCTGAATTTTCTCAATGGAGGTAGGTAAGTTTCAACTGAAATATTCCCGATAATTTGACCTTCAGAATATCCAATACAAGCAGAATTATTTAAATCAGCAAGTAGTTTAAAAATTCCATTTGTTTGAATATTGATTGTTTTTGAATAAGGAATTTGAATGACATTTCCTGGCAATATATTCAGTGTTGCATCATTATATATATTGATACTTGGTAAAGCTAAACTAGAATCCAAGTTTATCGTATTACCAGTTTGAATATAAACAAAACTTGCATTTGAATCTGGAATACGTGTAGCATCTATCCAGTTTATGTTATTATTAGCAGATTCCCAGCTTGACAAAGAAGTCCATAATCCAGAATTTTTTGACCTGAAAAAATCGGTATTTTGGGTATTTGTTAATTTGTAAAGAGTTATGTTTTGTTGAGTTCCAGCATAACATGCAAACCTTGGAGATGATGTGTTGTATTGTAATTGTCTACTACTATTTAATAAATTACTGATAATAAAACTGGAATTTAAAATTGAAAATTGCCATCTTCCTGAAGCATTACTAATAGATGTTACTTCAGAAACACTATTACCTGTTCCATTATAATAAATGTATTTCTGACTTGATTCATTGAAAATAGTATATCCACCATCATCATTTGAAGTTATTTTCCAAACCAACATTCCATTTGGATGAATGATATTATTATTGATTGGTGAAATTGTGGTATTTGCAAAATAATTATTGATTCCATTTAAATTATTCATTGCATTGATGCTGCCATCTTGTTGCTTGAAGTAGGTATTTAAATAATAGCCATCTGTTAAATTGGCCAAATTATTAATTTTAGTAAAGGTTCCGAAATTGTTGTATTGCCCATTAGATTTCTCAGAAACTAAAATCATATAAACTATTACCGCAAGAACTTTAATTAAAATTATTTTAGACTGATTTATTTTATAATTCCAGCTTTTAAAGCATTGCTTATCCATTGTATTATTC
>JBDKFN010000083.1:0-6111 GCA_039798705.1 Bacteroidota bacterium | reverse complement strand
AGAAATACCGCCTGCATTAATATCAGTAAATGGAGGTTCAAAAAGCATAGAAGGCTCTACAATACCTTTTACCGTAAAGAAATTAATAATAGTATCTAAAAATCTTATTTGCTGAGAAGTAAGTGTTTTATTATTTAACATTGTTCCAAATGCTAGCTTTGCCGCATTCACATCCAAACCCATCAGGCTTCTAATAAACTTGCCTAAAGGCTGCTGGCCATAGGCATACACAAAATCTTCTTTGTTGCCAATACTTCCTTGATTGAAAAACATTTTTTCTAGTTCTTGCAACTCTGCTTTTGTAATTTGTTGATTCGTTTTTAGCTTTTGAATCACCACATGATTTGCATTTTCTTTGAAAAAATTCTCCACTTTTCTCTTGTAAACTTCCAAATCATTATAGCCATATACTACTTGGTGTTCATTTACTACAGAACCAATTTCATCTTCAAAATTGGAATAAACAATTGGCTGTTTTTCTTTTTCTAAAAATTTCATGATGTCACGCAACTCAACACGAATACGTTCCATGCCTAAAATATCTATGTCATCCCAATAGGTTTTTTCTTGTACTTGGCGCAAAAGCTCTAGTTTATTACCTACAGATGGTATAGATGCCTTCTTCGTTAGTTTACCAGCACTGCTTATCACTTGTTGCATAATTTTTACTTGGCGTTTATCGCCTTGCAATGTAAACAATTGCATATCCAACATCATGGCATCAAATCGTTTAGCCATTTCGTCTTCGCTTTGCTCTTTTACCAGTGGTGCTATATGGTCAAAAATTTCTTTGATGTCTAAATCACTTAAAGCATTCCAAGCATGGCTATCTTGGTATTTTTCTACATGTTGCCAATGCTGCCGAACCACAAATTCATTGGTGTTTAGTTCTTTGGTTTGTGCTACTAAATGTGTAATTAATGCGTTGGCATATACCTTTAAATCGCTATCCTCTTGTTGCATTAATACAAATGCCAATCGTAAGCGAAGCATAAATAATCGTTGGCTTAAACTCATACTATTATTGCCTGCAAACCCTTTTGGATTTTCGCCAAAAAATTCAAAATTTTCGCATAAATCAAAAATGATAAATTCTTTTTTATGCTCATCTATATCAAACAAATTTTCGCAAAGCCTTGTACCTCTTCCAATCATTTGCCAAAACTTTGCACTGCTTTTTACCGGTTTGTAAAATACTAAATTGCACACCTCAGGCACATCTATACCTGTATCGAGCATATCTACCGAAACTGCAATTTGTGGCATTTTTTGTTTGTCTTTAAATTTATTGAGCAAATCATATCTATACTCTTCGTGATAGTCTATCACTTTCATAAACTCTCCTTTGTAGGCAGGATATTGCAAATTAAATCGTGCTTCTATAAACTTTGCATGGTCATGACTTTTGGCAAATATGATGGTTTTGGCAAGCTTCTCACCACTTTCTACTTTAATGCCATTTTCCATCAAGTAAGAAATTACTTTATCTACCGTATCTATATTAAACAACCATTTATTTAATGCAGCTGCATCAATTTCTTCTGGCATTTCGCCAGTTATTTGGTCAGTAAATTCTTGCTCGTATTGCTCTTTTTCTGCTTCACTTAGTTCTGCATATTTTACACCTTGGCGCTGAAATTTTGTTGGTACACCAATAGCTGTAGGTGGCACTAAAAAATTATCGTTTACTGCTTGCTCTAACTCATAAGCATAGGTTGGATTATTACTTTCTAAATGAAACAATGCATACGTATCTCTATGCATTTGTGTAACGGGTGTGGCAGTTAAGCCAATTCTTAATCCATCAAAATATTCAAAAATGGCTTTGTATCTATTATACACAGAGCGATGAATTTCATCGAAAATAATTAAATCAAAATGCCCAACTCCATACACGCGTTGGTCGCCATCTCTTTCGCCATCTATCATATTGATAATGGTTTGATACGTAGAAAAAACAATTCGGCTGCTTTCGTCTTCTTTTTCTTTGGTTAAATCTACAGCTGGCAAGTTGGGTAAATAATCGTTTAAGTTTACTTTGGCTTGATGAATTAATGCATTTCTATCTGCCAAAAACAAAATGCGTTTTGCCCAATTGGCTTTGCTCAATAAATCTATAATAGAAGCAGCTACACGCGTTTTGCCAGTACCTGTTGCCATCACTAGCAAAGCATCTCGTTGTTGTTTTTCAAATGTTTCGCCTACTTTACGAATAGCTTCTTGCTGATAATATCTATCGGTAATATTGTTGTTGATGGTTTGTGTAGCCAATGGTTTTTTAAAAATGCGTCGTTGAATCATCAACTGCAATTCGTCTTTGGTATAAAAACCATATACTTCTCTTGGTGGATAATTGGTATCATCCCACAAATAGGTTTTGTAACCACTGCTGTAAAAAATAACGGGTCTTTGTCCAAATTCTTTTTGCAAACAATCGGCATAACATTTGGCTTGATGCGCTCCTACTCTTGCATCTCGTTTGGTGCGTTTGGCTTCTACTACTGCCAATGGTTTTCCATCATCGCCCCATAAAACATAATCTACATAACCTGTTCCGTTTGCTTTGCCATTGTCTTGTGGCATGCAATTTTTTACTTCGTATTCTATTACATTAGGTGCAGACACATCCCAACCTGCTTCGTTGAGTAAGGTATCAATATATATTTTTCTGGTATGCTCTTCGTTAGGGTCTATAGGTGGCAAAACATGTTTAATATTTTGCTCTTTAATGGCTTTGATGGCGGCTAACTCTTCTTCAGCTTTTTTTAATTTTTGCAGTTGCTCCTGAAAAGCTTGTTCTAAGGCTTGTAATTCTTTTTTAGTTTTTTCGCTATTGCTTTCTTTTGGTAAAATACTTTCATCAAAAACAGCTGCCTCAGGCATCCCTAGCCCATACACACGAACCACCCAAGCTATAAACCCATGCAGCAATTGCAAACCATGTAAGGCATCTTGCGCAGGAATTTTGCTAGCACCATGTACTGCATTATTGCCCAACTTACGCACCATGTTTATTTGCTGAAACTGAGAAGGCGCTACAATGGCTTTAAACGCATTATCATGCATTAAACTGTTGAGCGATGTATCGTAAGGAAATTCTAAATCTGCGTCATGCTCGTACATCCAACGCACCCATTCTTCCAAACTTTTTCGGCAAAGCATGGCACAATACAATGGCGCACCATACACATGCTTTTCGGCTTCTATAGGTGCTTGTGCTAATGCCTGAAATTCGGCTGGTATGAAATTAAAATTGCTCATGGATGCGTAATTCGTTTTCTAATTCTTCAATAGTAGGTAAGCTACTTTTTAGTTCTTCTGGCAAAATTTCGGTAAAATTAAATTCGCTTACACCCATGGGTTTGTTCATATCACGAAGTGCAAATTCTGCTTCAATATTATTTTTATCTCTACATAAAATAATGCCAATGGTTGGCTTGTCATCTACCTCTTTTACTAATGTATCTACAGCCGATAAATAAAAGTTGAGTTTACCTGCATACTCAGGCATAAACTTGGTGTTTTTTAATTCTATCACCACATAGCATTTTAATTTGATATGATAAAAAAGCAGGTCTATGTAATAATCATTTTCGGCAATTTCTACATGATATTGTTTGCCCACAAAAGCAAAACCTTTGCCAAGCTCTAATAAAAATTTAGTAATGTGTTGTGTCAATTGTTGTTCTATATCTTTTTCATGATAGGGCTTTGCCATGGTCATAAAATCGAATATATAAGGGTCTTTAAATGTTTGTTGTGCCAAATCGGATAAAGGCTCTGGCAAGGTGTGTTTAAAATTGCTAATGGTTTTGCCAGTTCGTAGGTACAAATTAGATTTTAATTGCAAACCCAAGGTATCTCTACTCCATCCGTTTTCTATGGTTTGAGAAACATAAAATAGCGCCTCTTCCACATCTTTAGATTTGCTAAAAATTAAAATATTATGACCCCATGGTATTTTGGCAACAGGCTGTTGCCAAAATTGGTCAACAGCTTGTTGACTAATGAATGGGTTGTTTTCTAATTGGGCAACAAGCTGTTGCCCAATTAGAAAATCTTGATTTTCAACCAAATTTGTAGTATTTGGTAATTGTGCAACAGGCTGTTGCACAATTGTATTTTGATAAAATGAATAAAATTGTATGCAATATTTCAAATTTCTGCTAGACAAACCTTGCATTTCAGGAAATTCTGCTTTTAAATCTTGGCTAATTTGGTTAATGAGTTTACTACCCCAAACCTTTTCTTTTTCGGAAATCATTTTACCCAAATCCCAATAAAAATGTATTAATGCACTATTTACAGCCAAGGCTGCCTTGGCTTGTGTAGAACGAATTTTTGATTTTAATTCGTGTAACCAGTGTTTATATTCTTGCGTTAGCATGTTTATTTTTTTGGTTTTCTGAATGGTGAATTTACTATTTATTTTTTATCCACTAATATCATTTCACTAACTAAATAATTATCATACATAATATGTTCTTCTGGTTCTTTATAGCCAATGTGTTTGTTTAGTTTTTCGGCTTTGATAAGTAGTTTATAAAATTTTTCTACATCATTATTTAATTGAGAATGTATTAAAAATGTTTCTAAATCTTGTGCATAGCTATCAAGCACACTGCCTGAGTGATCTCGAAAGGTTTTATAATAGGCCATTATTTCCTCCCCTGTTTTCATGATACCAAAGTGCCATTAAAGGCTTGTTGAATAAGGGATGAGAAAAGGGATGTGGAATGAGAATTTTGTTGAATGCTTTTTTGTTTATATAACTTATTAAAAATTTCTGAAAATTGAATTTGTAATCTCAAAGGCGGCATAATAATATTCAACTCCTTTAAGTCTTTTAAGTTTAAAGTTTTTTGTGCAACACCATTTACTTTTTTATCAATTTGATTTTTAATCTGTTCAGTTTTCAGCAAACTAAATAAAAATTTATAATCCACAACTTCATGAATAGGTTTAATAAATGCAATATGTCTTTGGAATGCAAAATCTATTTTTTCTTCAATTATTGCTGGATTTCCATACGAACCTACAGATGTCATTAAAATATTACCTACTTCAATAGGAGTTCTTTTATTTAAAATTTCAAATTCTTCTTTTGAAATATACTTTTCTGTTTTATAATTTATTTCATTATTTACAATATTAGATACTAAAAGAAATGGAACTCCTTGATTTGTAAATTTCGGACTCAAATGTGTTCCATCAGTAATTTTATGGCTTACTTCCTCCAACTTTTTCACTTCCCAACCTTTTTCATTTTTCACAGGGTCGCCAAACATATCTATAAAAATGGCTTGTGCAAGTTGGTCGTATTTGGTGAGTAGTTCTTGGTCTTTGCGTCGCAGTGCATCGGCAGTATCTAGTATATCGGCAATGCGCTTTTGGGTGGCTAATGGTGGAAGGGGGATGAGAAGTTCTTTTACAAATGCTTGACTAATATGTTTTTGAGCTCCTCCATAACTAGCTTCCAATATTTGTTCTCTTATAGATTTTAAATAATAGTATAGAAACTTGGGATGATGTTTATTTGAAGGAAGAATTCCAGTAACAGACTGATTAGCACATGCCTCAAAGGATAAGTATCCAACAACTCCTGTAGTAGTTCCTGTTAGAGCAATTAATATTGTGTCCTTAGGCATCATTCTAGTTGAACTATTTTCCAATCCAGCTTGAGTAATGAAATTTTCTGACTCAGTTATTATTTCTTGATTTAATGCACCTGAATTAAGCCACGGTATATGTCCATTTTCCCAATATTCAGTTTTAGTAGTTGATGGTGTACCACCAGTTATAACAGAAGTAAAATCTGAAATTTTCAATTTTTCCCAACTCATTTCAACATTGTTTTTAATTGTTTTGGCTACAGCCATATTGTTTATTTTTATTGTTTGGAATGGGTTAAAACCCATTCCTATTTATTTGCTTTGTAATTTATTAAATTTAATTCATTTGTCATTGTATCATTTTTTAATTGCATTATAATTGGTTTTTGATTAGCCTGAATTGCCTCCAGATTTTGATTTGCATTAATTGCATTAATTGCCTCCAAATTTTGATTTGCTTGAATTGCCTCCAGATTTATCTGGAGGATAATAATATTCA
>JBDKFN010000082.1:0-6141 GCA_039798705.1 Bacteroidota bacterium | reverse complement strand
AGAAACTGAAATTAATCAAACTTTTGCGACTAATCATATCACCGATGAAATCATACATGCGACCTGCAAACAATTCATAGGTGAAATTGCACAGGTGTCGCCTTCCTATTCAGCGTTAAGGATTGATGGCGAAAGAGCATATCACAAAGCACGCCGAGGCGAAGAAGTTAAAATAAAATCAAGAAATATTACCATATCTGAATTTGAAATCACCAAAATTAGCATGCCTGAAATTGATTTCAGAGTCGTGTGCAGCAAAGGAACGTACATTCGTTCACTAGCAAACGATTTTGGAAAAGCATTGCACAGTGGCGCTTATTTGTCGAAATTAAGAAGAACTAGAAGCGGACAATTTAATGTGGCCGATGCTTGGGAACTTCCTCATTTAATTGATGAAATAAGCTTACAAAGAATCAATTGGACAGAGAAAACGAATATTGAAGAATGAGAGTTTATAGAAGCCTTTCTGAATTTACGTCTATTCCAAATGCTGTTGTAACTACCGGCACCTTTGATGGCGTACATATTGGTCACCAAAAAATAATCAATAGGGTCAAAGAAATTGCACATCAAATAGATGGACAGAGTGTCATCATTACTTTTTTTCCGCACCCAAGATTGGTTTTATTTCCTGAAGACAATGATTTAAAACTCATCAATACCTTATCAGAGAAAATTAAATTAATTGAACTTGCGGGGATTGATCATTTAATTATTATTCCTTTTACAAAAGAATTTTCGAGATTGACTTCTGTCGATTTTATTCAACAAATTTTAGTAGATAAAATTGGCACTAAAAAATTAGTCATCGGTTACGACCATCATTTTGGAAAAAATAGAGAGGGTACTTTTGAGCACCTTAAACATTATGGCCCTTCTTACGGATTTGAAGTGGAAGAGATACCAAAACAAGACATCAACGATGTAGCGGTTAGTTCTACAAAAATAAGAACTGCATTGGCACAACACAACATCAATATTGCCAATGAATATTTAGGCTATCCATTTGCCATTGAGGGAATAGTTGCAAAAGGCGATCAAATAGGCAGAACCATTGGCTTTCCAACAGCCAATATTCAAGTGGAAGAAAACCACAAACTTATTCCTGCTGATGGTATTTATGCGGTAAAGGTACTGGTGCAAAATGAGACACACAATGGCATGTTATACATTGGAAACAGACCTACAGTAGATGGAACCAAAAAAGTAATCGAAGTAAATATTTTTGATTACAACAAAGAAATTTATTCAGAAAAAATTCAAGTAAACTTAGTGCAATTTATCAGAGGGGACCAACACTTTGATTCACTTGATGCATTGAAACAAGCTATTGCAAATGACGAAATAGCAAGTCGAAAAATTTTACTTTAATTTTTCTGCTAAAAAAGGAGCCGTTGCAGAATCTTTGCATTTTGCTAAATCTTCTGGTGTTCCTTCAAATACTAAATTACCTCCTTTGTCACCACCTTCTGGGCCAATGTCTATTACCCAATCTGCCGATTTAACAACATCTAAATTGTGCTCTATTACAATGATAGAATTTCCTTGCGCAATAAGTGCTTCGAAAGATTTTAACAACTTTTTGATGTCGTGAAAATGAAGCCCTGTAGTAGGTTCGTCAAAAATAAATAACGTGTGATTTTGCGCATTCCCTTTTAATAAAAAAGAAGCCAGTTTAATTCTTTGCGCTTCACCACCCGACAATGTATTAGATGATTGCCCAAGATGAACATAGCCTAAGCCAACATCCGCTAAAGGAGTTATTCTGTTTAAAATTTTCTTTTCGTCCTGGAAAAATTCAATGGCTTCATCGATGGTCAGGTCTAAGATCTCAGAAATATTTTTTTCTTTATAGGTTACCGCTAATACTTCTTGTTTAAATCTTTTTCCATGGCACGATTCGCAGGTCAAGAAAATATCTGCCATGAATTGCATTTCCACACGCACCTCTCCTTCCCCTTGACACAATTCACAACGCCCGCCATCAACATTAAAAGAAAAATGAGAAGGTTTCATACCTGCTGCTTTTGCACTTGCTTGATTTGCAAACAAATTTCGAATTTCATCGTAGGCCTTCACATAGGTTACCGGGTTAGACCTCGACGATTTTCCAATTGGATTTTGATCAACCATTTCGATTTGTTGAACCAATTGATAATCGCCTGAAATTGCATTAAACAGGCCTGTTTGGTCGACTGTATAGGAACCAATTGCTTTTTGTAAAGCCGGTACTAATATCCTTTTCACCAAACTAGTTTTCCCCGAACCGCTCACACCTGTTACCGCTGTTAACGTATGCAAAGGAAATTTAACATCAATGTTTTTTAAATTATTTTCTCTTGCTCCTTTAATCATTACATATTCCGACCACTTTCTTCGATGCGTCGGTACAGCAATGTGTTCATGTCCACCTAAATATTTTCCGGTCCAACTTTTTTTGTCTTTAATTAATTCGTTGTATTGACCTTCAAAAATAATTTCCCCACCATTTCTACCCGCATCCGGACCAATATCAATGATATAGTCCGCTGATTTCATTACTTCCTCGTCATGCTCCACCACAATTACTGTATTGCCAGTATCTCGTAAGGATTCCATAACAGAGATTAATTTTTGTGTGTCTTTAGAATGCAAACCTATACTTGGTTCATCTAAAATATATAAGGAACCTACTAAACTACTTCCAAGTGAAGTAGCTAAATTAATTCGCTGAGACTCCCCACCTGATAGGGTATTAGACAATCTGTTCAAGGTTAAATAACCCAAACCAACATCTTGCAAATACTTTAACCTGTTTTTTATTTCTTCCACTATACGTTTAGCAACTTGCGTATCATGTGTGTTGAGTTTCAATGTTTCAAAATAATGTGCGACTGTTGTAATCGGCATCAAAACTAAATCTGTAATAGATTTTTCCGCAACTTTTACATAATTAGCATCTGGCCTTAACCTACTGCCCTTACAATCTGGACAATTTGTTTTACCACGATACCTCGAAAGCATAACCCTATATTGAATTTTATAGGTTTGTTCTTCTAGCTGTTTGAAAAATGCATTTAACCCTGCAAAATATTTATTTCCAGTCCAAAGCAGTTGTTGTTCTTCGGCAGTTAACTGAAAATAAGCACGGTGAATTGGAAAATCAAATTTGATAGAATGTTTGACAAATGCATCCAACCATTCTTTCATTTTCTCTCCACGCCATGGCGCAATCGCACCTTCAAAAACAGATTTACTTTTATCAGGCACTACTAAATCTTCATCAATTCCAATTATTTTACCATAACCTTCACAACGTTTACACGCGCCATATGGATTATTGAAACTGAAAAAATTTGCAGAAGGTTCTTCGAAAACAATTCCATCTAATTCAAATCGATCACAAAAATGAAAAGATTCCGTTTTAGTATTTTCGGTAAGTTCAATGATACAATCACCGTGACCTTCAAAAAAAGCAGTTTGAACCGAATCTGCAAGCCTGGATAGGGTTTCCTCTGCTTGGTTTAAAACAATTCTATCAATTAAAATGGCTAAATCTCCAGCCTTTTTTGCACTGGTATTTTTAACAGACGTATCATTGATTAAATCTTCTATTTTATAAATTGCTTGATTAAACCTGACACGTTTATATCCTTTTTGTAAAAGAATTGCTAACTCTTCTTTTAAGTTGCGGTCTTTTAAAATTTGTAATGGTGCGAATACCACACACAAAACTTCATCTGCTTGTTTAGCTAAAAAGTTTAATACAGAATCAACGGTATCTCTTTTAACTTCCTGTCCAGATTTAGGGGAATAGGTTCTTCCTACCCTAGCATATAATAATTTTAAATAATCGTAAATTTCTGTAGAAGTACCAACTGTTGACCTTGGGTTATTAGCAGTTACTTTTTGCTCAATAGCAATTGCAGGCGCAATGCCTTTGATATAATCAACCTCAGGCTTATTCATTCTACCTAAGAATTGCCTAGCATAAGAAGATAAACTCTCTACATATCTTCTTTGACCTTCGGCATACAAAGTATCAAATGCTAACGAAGATTTACCCGAACCAGATAAACCCGTAATGACTACCAATTGATTTTTAGGGATGTTAACGGCAATATTCTTTAAATTATGAACTCTTGCCCCTTTTATCAGGATAAAGTCTTTTACTGCTATTGGTTTCGCTATTTTCGACATGATTCGTATTCTCTGTGCAAAGCTAAAATAACCCAAGCATTATGAAGATTGTTTTAACTTAATTTGTAACATATTTAATATTTTTTCACAAAAATTTTGATTTTTAAGCCAATATCCGTTTATTCGTTTAAGTAATAATTCAAAAAAACCTAAAAAACCTAAAAGGAGGACCATATATAGATTAAAATTCTACACTAATTAACATTTAAATTTTAACGGGAGGGACAATTATGAACCGTAAATTAATTAGTGACCAAGAATTAGTCAATCTGTATATTCATGGAGATGAATCTGCTTTAGGCGAATTATTAACACGTCACAAAACAAAAATCTATTCTTCTATTAATTTATTAGTCAAAGATTCTTTTTTAGCAGAAGACATCTTTCAAGACACTTTTATTAAAGTGATAAAAACACTTAAAAGTGGCAAATACAACGAAGAAGGAAAATTCCTTCCTTGGGTAATTCGCATTGCCCATAATTTAGTAATCGATCATTTTAGAAAAGTAAAACGAACGCCTGTAATTACGAACAGCGAAGGCTTTGACATATTCGACGTGATTGGAATTGCAGATGAAAATGTGGAGGACAAAATGTTGCGTGCGCAAAATCACCAAGATTTAAGAGCATTTATTCAACTGCTTCCAGAAGAACAAAAAGAAGTATTAATTATGCGTCATTATGCCGATTTAAGTTTCAAAGAAATTGCAGACTTAACAGGTGTAAGTATCAATACCGCTTTAGGCAGAATGCGTTATGCCTTAAATAATTTACGAAAAATGATAGGCGAAAAAGAGGCAAGCTTCAAACAACAATAATTTTTTCATGGTTTTTATGGTTTTAAATAGGCTTTTCTAAAGAAAGCCTATTTTTTTTTTGAAGTGCTGAAAATATCTGAAAGCTTTCTGCGTTTAATTCCCATAAACATAAAAAAAACGGTCTATGGTAGAAACCTTTACTCAAAATGAATTAATTATGGCCATTTATCACGAATTATCAAGCGATGAAATGGTTGGTTTAGAAACCCAATTAAATACCAATTTCGAAATAGAAGACAATTTCGACCATCTTAACTCGATGAAAGCCGAATTAGACAAACTAAAAGTAAGTCCAAGGCAAGAAGTTATTGATCGTCTACTCGAATTCTCCAAGTCTATTTAATGGTTTTCTATAATTGTTAAGCCCGACTGTCTAATCGATGGTCGGGCTTTTTTTTGGAATTTACTAACATTTTTTGTGGATATCATTTTTTCTTAAAAGCCAATAGAACCAGTACTTTCGCTTATGACTACGAAGGAAAGATATGAAGGTGTTTTGGCTATTTTCGAAAAGAAAATGCCTTCGGCAGAAACGGAATTAAACTATAGTAATCCGTATGAACTACTAGTTGCGGTCATACTTTCCGCACAATGCACCGATAAAAGAGTCAACCTTGTTACACCAAAACTTTTTGAAACATATCCAGATGCAAATTCGTTAGCAGGGGCAAGTGTGGATGCTGTTTTTGGCCTCATTCGTAGCATCAGTTATCCAAACAATAAAGCCAAACATTTAATAGGTATGGCTAATTTGTTAATCAGCGAATTTAAAGGTGTTGTGCCATCTGAAACTATTCAACTCCAAAAATTACCTGGTGTTGGAAGAAAAACAGCGAATGTGATTTCATCTGTTATATTTAATATGCCTACTATGGCTGTGGATACCCATGTTTTTAGGGTTTCAGCTAGAATTGGCCTAACAAGAAATGCAAAAACACCATTGGCTACTGAAAAACAATTAATGAAACACATCCCTAAAAGCAAGGTGCACATTGCTCACCATTGGCTAATTTTACATGGCAGATATACCTGTACCGCCAGAAGTCCTAAATGCGAAACATGTGAATTGATTGCGTTTTGTAAGTATTTTAAAACAAATGGCCTTAAATTGAATTAATTACTATAAATAATCTTTATTCTATAC
>JBDKFN010000081.1:0-6272 GCA_039798705.1 Bacteroidota bacterium | reverse complement strand
TTTTTTTTGTTTTTCTTCATTTTGCAGGGGATTGTATTTCTAAAATCGCTTGTTTGATTATATTATTTTTCGGGTTTATTTTTAAAATTCTGCGCATCAATAAAATGGCTTCTTGCTTTTTATTTAAATTAATTAACAATGCAGATTTATTCACCAATGCCTGTTCGTAATCTGGATCTAGTGCAATGGCTCGATTGTATAAATCCATTGCAGTGCTAAAATTACGATTCATGGCATTGATATAACCCATGTTTGATAATGCAGGTGCAAACTTAGGGTTTTCTTGAATAATAAAATCAAAGCACTTTGTTGCAGTTGCCATATCACCTAGTTGTAGCGATGTACTACCTAGTTTATTTTGAAACTCAAGGAAGTAAGGGCCCTCATTACAAGCTAATTGATAAAAAATAACAGCTTTTTTAGGATTATTCAAATTGCTGTATGCTTCACCAATTCTATAAAGTGTCCAAGGGTCATTGCTATAAGTAATTTGCTTTTTCTCTGCCATTTTAACCAGGCTGTTAAAGTCCTGTTTTAAAAAGGCTAACCTAATTAAATTGTTAAATAAATGTTTTTCTGAATAACTACCTGGCTGAGCAAAATAAAAGCTTGCAGAATCTAACAGGGCAGGGTTGTTTTTAAATTTTTCGTAATAGCTTAAGTATCCTTCTCCAATGGTATGCGCATTGGGTTTAGGATTATTAACTGCAGCCAATCCAATAAATTGTTGAATGGCTTTAACTGCATTTTTTCGAACAGGTATTTGAATGCGGTGATCGTGTACGGTAACATGAGGAATATCTTCTGTACCAGATTTTGGCATATGGCAGCTCCAGCAATTGTCATTAGTAACTTTTCTTACAGCTATATTTTCTTTGCAATCACTCAGCGACGGATATTGTTTATTTCCATGGCAATTTTTACAAGCATTGTTGAATTGCGCATTCGCAGTGTTTCTGATGCTTACATGTGGGTTATGGCAACTAATACAAGTCAAAGAACTTACATTCTGATTGCTCAATTTACTGTTGCTGTATTTTTTATTTACAGTATTAATTTTTAACCTAGTGCTTTCAATAAAACATTTACTTTGTTTTAACCTATCGGCATGCGAAGCCATAATAAACGTTTGATTGTCTCCTTTGTATCGAGGAAGAAACACATTGATATAGTCTGAAAGTTTTTGACCTGGCTTGAAATCGAAAAAAGATTTTCCTTCTGCAAGCACCGCATCTCCTTGCAGATGGCAACGTTGGCAAACATCAACTTGTAAGTCGTAAGGTAATTTTTTTGGGTTCACGATGGTATAGTCAATCATGGTGGAGGTATCCACTAAATGTCCCAATTGTTTTTCTCTCACATGAATACTGCCGGGTCCATGACATCTTTCACAATCGATGCCTTGAGGAATAGAAACAAATTTATTTTTAGAGCCAGGCATTATATTTGGATAGGCATTATGGCAACTCATGCATTCCAATTCTATGCTTCTGCTAAAACGAGAGTTATGCCCTTTTTCGAAACCAGGTGGCAAGTCCCATCGACCTTTTTGGGTATAATAAGTTAGGGGCATTTGAAAAATATAACCATTGGTTTGCGACATATGCGAATTGGTATGCATGCCAGAACCTACAATATAACTTACTTTTTCTAACCTTTTGTGAACAGTGTCTTTGCCTTCCAGTCTGTATTCTAAAATAAAAATATCCTTATTTTTTAAAATAGGTTGATAGTTAAGATTTAGAAAGGGATCATATATTACGCTATGCGAATTAAATTTACCGGAGGTTTTGCTCGCGTTTGCTAAACCAAAACTTTGCCCCATGCCTGTATGAATAAAGCTAGCATGAATGTCGCTATGGCACCCTTTACAAGTATTCATGCCAACATATTTTACAGAGTCGTTGTGGTTTAAATAAATTTCTTCTTTTTGATTGGCTTTATCGTTAGAACTGCAATTTAATTCAGTGAATAAAATAGCGCAAGCCAATAGGGTAGCAAGAATTGTGAAGAATTTATTTCGATTAAAAATATTATTCATTTTTATAATATTTCAAACTGATCGTATGCGTTGAATTATTTTCTTTTAAACGAATAAAATAAATTCCAATTGGCGCATCAACTAGTTGAATGGTTTGCCCATTTTGAACATTGGAAATCTTTCTGCCCATTAAATCAAATACTTCAATTTCGTAATTTGCTAAATTTGAAATGCCCGCATCTCTCAAATGAATATTTCCATTACCAGGGTTAGGATATAATACAATTTGCGCGTTTTTTGGGTTTTGATTAATACCTGTGCCTTTAATGGCGTCTGAAAATACTGGTCTGATCATCACCGAACCCTTGATTGCGCTTTGTTGCCAACCAATGGAATTAACTTTGTAGAACATTTGGTCGTTGTTTACGTAATTACGGTCTAAGCCCACATTCATTAAGTAATTACTGCTTTGAATCCATCCTACATAAAATTCACCACTGACAATCAAAGTGGAATCTAACTCATAGTTCACAAAATCGTTGATGCCTATTTCTTGTTTGGTGCTCAAAGAAGTTTTTTGATATAAAATAACTTCAGGCACTAAGCTTTTCCATACGGTAAGCGTAAATAAGTTTTGATGGTTATCGATTTCTTTCTGTGTAAAGAAAAATGAAATAGCACTTAGGGTGTCTGCCACTGGTGCATTAAAATGATAAGCAAAACGCCCATCGGAAGAAGGGGTTATGCCATAGCCATTTTCAGCTGTACCATCATCATATGCAAAATAGTCACTGAAAATTTGCTCGTGTACAAGTGTGTCATTTTGTTTAATGAAATCGCCACCTGTGCTGCAGGTATACCTCGTTTTCAAAACAAATGGCTGATTCAAAACAGGTATGATAATTTTATTAGAACTGATGCTATCGGTAGTGTATTCGCCTAATAAATCGAAACCTCTAGTAGCCGAATCTATTTTTTGATTGTTGCTTTTAATTCTTGCGGTATAGGTAAAACTGGCACTCTTGGTATTCAAAAAGTTATTCCTAATAGAAACGAAATGGTTTTCAGCCAACATGCTAGCATTGAATTGGTTGAAAGGTACGGCTGCATAAGGTTTCAGTAATGAAGTAGCATTTCCTGTTATAGATACATCATTTTGAATGGTATCATTACTATTTGAATTTTTAACCAATTTAACATAATCAATGTTCCAATGGTCATCACCTCCAAATTGCGCGCCTTTATTTTTAAATCTAAATTGAAATCCTTTGTATAAATATTTTTCAGCTGTAATTGGAATAGAAATTAATTGAAATGGTTGAGTGGGGCTGCCTGCAAATCTTTTAACCTGTTCCCATTTTTGCGTAAGCCCATTTTTGAATTCTAATAGTAAAGAATCTTTCACCGAAGGTGCTCTACCATTCCCTTGTGGCTGTATGTAAAATTTTAAATAAACGGAATCTGAAGGACTATAAATGAGGTTAATTGGTGCAGAGGTGAGGGTGTCGCAAACGCCATAACTCCCAGTTGCAGTTGTATATGGCTGTCCATCTTTATTGAAACCATCAAATGTTGCCACTCCTTTAGAAATAGCGTTAAAGCCAAAAGTATTATTGATAAATACAAAACTGTCTATCCAAAATTGATTGGACGGATAAATTTTATCGTAAGAAAAGTCGTCAAAAAATGGGAGGTTAAGGGTGTCTGTTATTTGCTTTGCTCGCGCATCGTTTTTTTGATATTGTGCTTTAATGATAGGATTATATTGCAATGGAGAAACCACTTCATCTTGCGCAAAAACTAAAGTTGGAATGAAAACAATTAAAAATAATAGCTTTTGAAACATGTTTAATTTGAAATTAAATTTCCGCAATTAATCTTCTTTAACATAAATATCTATAGCAGTACCTTGTCCAATCTTATTCAAGGCGGTGTCTGTACTAAACGATGGGTTTTGCTTATATATTTTAGTGTTGAACGTATCAGTGCTGCTACCTTCAAATATTACTGCACCCAGTCTAAGTTTGGAAGCGTTGAGTACAAATAATGCTTCTTCATAATTCAAGCCACTTAAATTAGGAATATCCACTTTGATGTTTCCGTAGCCATCACCAACTAACAAATCGATGGTAGCGCCTTTACGAATCGCAAAACCTTTTTTTACTGTTTTGCCATTGTATACTAAACCTAGCACCGCATTTTGTGCTAAATCTGGTTTGTAAATTAATTGACCAATTTTCAAACCATAGCTCTCTAAAATAGACGTTGCTTCTCTCAATGAAACATCCACTAAATCTGGAAGTTTAACTATTGGAGGCGTACTTGATACAACGGTTAAGTATATGGTTCTATTTTCTTTAACCGCAGCACCTGGTTCAGGTTCTTGTTCGTAAACAGTTCCCGCTTCTGCTAGGCTTGTATAAATAGAATCGATGCTGTATTTAAAGTTTTGAGCATCTAATAAATCTGTTGCTTCCGTAAGTTCGAGCCCTTTTAAAACCGGAACTGGAACACTTTGCCCATGTTTCGTATAAAATGCTACCCATTTATATGCGCCAAAAAGCGTAATAAATAAAGACACAATTATGATGAGTAATTGCTTTCGAAAAGCTTTAGTCTGCAGGTATTGTATAATTTTCATTGGATGTTCAAACTTAAGCTAAAAATCAAGAATTAGAAAATCATTTTAGGTAGTTATTATATTAAATCAGCATTTTTTTACAAATTTGATTTATTATCCATTTGGAGGGTTTAAAACACATCCATAAAACGCAAAATATGAAGAAAAAAGTCGCTTTGTTGGCAGGAGGTTATACCGGAGAGTCAGTTGTATCTATGAAAAGTGCAGCAATGGTTGCCAAGAGTTTAGAAAACACGTCTTATGAGGTGTTCAATATCATCATCAATCAAGAGAAATGGGTATATGTCAATTCGCAAAACGAAGAATTTCCTATAGATAAAAATGATTTCACAGCCAATGTTGAGGGGGTGAAAATTTCATTTGATGTCGTTTTTATATGCATTCACGGAAGCCCAGGAGAAGATGGAAAATTGCAAGGTTATTTAGATATGATTGGTTTGCCCTATACTACATGCGATGCCATCACATCTGCTATTACAATGAATAAAGCATACACCAAAAGTGTTATCGCAGATTTAAAAGATGTTTCAGTGGCTAAATCGATGCAGGTTTTTGCAAATAGGCCTTCAAGTTCTGATGCAATACTTGAACAATTAACTTTGCCATTATTTGTAAAACCTAATTTTGGAGGAAGCAGTATAGGCATGAGTAGGGTGAATGTAGCGGAAGAGTTAGAGCCAGCTTTAGCAAAAGCATTCCTAGAAGATGAGCAACTCATCATTGAAGAGTTTATCAGTGGAAGAGAATTTACCATTGGAGTTGTGAGGCTAAATGGTAAAATTTGGGTTTTGCCTGCTACAGAGGTTATTTCTTCAAAAGAGTTTTTTGATTTCGAAGCAAAATATACAACTGGTTTAACAGAAGAAATTACACCTGGAAGAATGACTGCTGAAGAAGTTGATAAAGTTCAACAAATGGCATCTGCGATCTACGAAAGGTTAAATTGTGCTGGAGTGGTCCGCATAGATTACATCATCAATGAATCGGGTAAAGTATATGTGTTAGAAATCAATACCGTTCCAGGTCAATCGGAGAATAGCATTATCCCGCAACAAGTTCGTGCCACTGGAATGGAGATGAGTAACTTTTATAGTTTATTAATAGAAGAAGCCCTTAAATAGAATATTGTGCTATAATCCATTCTGGAATGGTTTCTGACCTTCCTGTATTGATATTTACCATGGTATAATGAAACTCACCATCGCAGCATAATTTACCGGTTTTCTTATTGTTAATTTCGAATGCAACGATGCAGCCTTTATTAAGGAGCTCAGTAATACCAGTTTTAACAATAAAATGGTCTCCAAGACCTAAAGGTCTTTTGTAATTGACAATTGCTTTACTAATGACCCAACCAAAACCCATTTCAATAAACTTTTGCATAGAGAAGTGGTAGTTTTTTTCCATTTGTTCATACCTAGCGGCTAAAACATAATCGAAATAACGGCTATTATGAACATGTTGATTCATGTCAATATCGTCGGGTCTAACTTGAAGTTCTGTTTCGAATTTGCTATATTCCATTTGCAATTTTTTACATAGATGAGGAATTTTTTGATAAAAATCAATTAAAAATGGCAGCTAATATTTTAATTCAATTAAAACATTAGGTAATTATGTTTTAAAATTATATAATATATTGATATATAG
>JBDKFN010000080.1:0-6517 GCA_039798705.1 Bacteroidota bacterium | reverse complement strand
TATTATTTCTTTGAATGAAAACGATTTTGAAATTATCAGTAATTATTAGTATGAAAAAAACACTTGTAGCATTATTTTTATTAGGCATTATGAATATCATGAATGCCAATGTGTCGGCTCAGTTAGTACATCCAAAATGGGCTCAAAATGCCGTTGTTTATGAAATCAACGTGAGGCAGTTTTCTGAATCAGGGAAAATAACTGCTGTTATTGACCAATTAGATAGATTGAAAGGATTAGGAGTAGATATTTTATGGTTGATGCCATTACATCCAATAGGGGAAGAAAATAGAAAAGGAAGTTTGGGGAGTTATTATAGTGTGAAAGATTATAAAGCATTTAATCCTGAATTTGGAACGGAGGGTGAATTCGAAATGTTTGTAAAAAAAGCGCATCAATTAGGATTTAAAGTAATCATTGACTGGGTGGCGAATCATACTGCATGGGATAATGAATGGGTTAAAAAACATCCAGACTGGTACATAAGAGATGCTTCAGGTAAAATTCAAACACAATATGATTGGACAGATGTTGCTAAATTAAATTATGCTTCAAAACCAATGAGAAATGCAATGACAGAAGCAATGAAACATTGGGTTACTAAATATGATATTGATGGTTTTAGATGTGATGTTGCATTTTTAGTGCCAGTAGATTTTTGGAATGAAAACAGAAAAGCATTAGAGAAAATTAAACCGATGTATATGCTTGCAGAAATGGAAGCAAATAATGACATCAATAAAACTCCAGCCGCATATTATTCTTATGCTTTTAATGCAGGTTATGCTTGGACGTTTATGGGTGCAAGTGCAGATTTATCTGCTGGCAAAAAAACTGTTGCTGATTTTAAATCGATCATGCAAAAAAACTATGCAGAATTACCTTCAAGCGTGCATAAAATGTTTTTCTTAACTAATCATGATGAAAACTCTTGGAATGCAACTGTTCAAGAAAGATACGGTGAAAATTGGAAGTCAATTGCTGCAATGGTTTATACCTTGCCACAAAGTTTGCCTTTGATGTATACAGGTGAAGAAGCTGGTTTAGCAAAACGATTAAAGTTTTTTGATAAAGATCCAATAAACATTGACCAATGGAGGGACACAACTAGATATGCATTCTACAAAAGCTTAATAAATTTACATCATACACAGCCAGCATTGCAAAATAATCAAGCAGGAAGTAAATTTGAAGAGTTCAATTTAATTGACGAAAATTCAGGGATGGTGTATGCATACAAACGCACTTTGGGTAAGTCAGAAGTAATTGTGATTATTAACTTAGCTCAAGAAGCTGCTCATTTTAATATTCAAGGGGTCAAAATTGATCCAACCAAATACAAGTCGATTTCAAGTTCCGAAATAGGAGAGTTTCATTTTGACGAACAAATTGAAATGCCAGGATATTCTTTCGTTATTCTTCATAAATAATTCAAATGAATCAGCTTAAAGAAAAACCACTATTAACAATTGCGCAGATATTTTACATGAGTTTTGGATTCATGGGAATTCAATTTGGTTTTGCATTGCAAAATGGAAATGCCAGTGGAATTTTACAAAATTACGGTGCACATGTAGAACAACTTTCTTGGTTTTGGTTAGTGGCACCATTAACTGGAATGATTGTACAGCCTATCATTGGTTATTATAGCGATAAAACATGGAATAGATTAGGCAGAAGAAAACCCTATATCTTAACAGGAACAATACTTTGCTGTATCGCTTTATTGTTGTTGCCTAATTCTGCAAATTTCTTCCAAGTAAAATCTGCATTAATGATTGGAGCTGGAATGTTAATGGTAATGGATGCCAGTATCAATATTGCCATGGAACCATTCAGGGCTTTAGTTGCAGATTGCTTGCCTGAGTCTCAAAATACTTTAGGCTTTTCAATTCAAACTTTTTTAATTGGAATAGGAGCTGTATTAGGTTCTTGGTTGCCTTACATGATGCATGAGTTTTGGGGCGTGTCAGCATCTGCACCACAAGGAATGGTTGCAGATAATGTTACCTATTCTTTTTATGTTGGAGCTGTTGTTTTTTTAGTTTGTATTTTAATTACAGTTTTATTTTCAAAAGAATATCCGCCTGCAGAATATGTTGCATACCATGGAGCGTCTTCTGAGGAAGAAACAAAATTTTCACATATTTTCACTGATTTTAAAAACATGCCAAACACCATGAAACAATTGGGTTTGGTTCAGTTTTTTAGTTGGTTTGCATTGTTCACAATGTGGGTATTTACTACGCCTGCCATTGCGCACCATGTTTTTAAATTACCTATTGAAGACACCAACAGTGATACCTTTAGGTCAGCGCAAACTTGGACTGGAATTATCTTCGGGGTTTACAATGGGGTATCTGCAATTTACGCTTTGATGTTACCTCGAATTGCTAAGTTTTTCGGTAAGAAAAAAACACATGCGATCTCATTACTTGCGGGTGGCATAGGTTTATTGAGTATGTATTTTGCAGATAATAAATACGAATTATTATTGGCAATGGTTGGAGTTGGTTTTGCTTGGGCGTCTATTTTATCTATGCCTTATGCAATTCTTGCTGGAAAAATACCATCGGGTAAAATGGGTGTTTACATGGGGATTTTTAATTTCTTTATCACCATACCTCAAATTATTAATGGGATTGTAGGTGGTCCAATTGTAAAATACTTTTACAACAACAATGCGATTTATGCAATTGTATTAGCAGGTGTTTTTATGCTTTGTGCTTCTGTGTCTGTATTGTATGTCAATGACACAAGTACAAGTAATTAATTTTTAATTTCTAATATAATTAGTTCTTTAGCACCAAGTTTTAATTTATTATTAAAGCTATTTTGCTTTTGATGAATTACATCGTATGCTTCAAAGTTTGAATTGATTCTTTCTTTGAACCTGTTTAAATCGATGTTGGCTTCAGTTGCATTGCTATTGTAAGATATCATTACGGTGTTGTTTTCGGTATACCTGAAATAAGTATACACGCCATCTTGAGGTACAAACTGCATAAATTTTCCATCAGCAATTGCTTTATTGTTTGCTCTCCAAGTGGCAATATTTTGAATGTAATTCCATAAATCGTTTTCGGCAGAGCTTCTTCCGCTTGCTTGGAATTTATTATTTAAATCTCCAGGCCATCCACCAGAAAAATCTTCTCTAATTACGCCATGCGGGCCCTTCCCTTGCATTAAAACTTCTGTGCCGTAAAACATGCAAGGAATGCCTCTCATCGTCAGCATAACGCCTAATGCGGTCTTTAGTTTATTTATATCACCCCCAACCTGTGAAAGAAAACGATCTTGGTCGTGGTTGTCAATAAATATGACATGGTGATAAGGGTCGCGGTATAAATAATCTTGGCTTAATGAATAATATAATTTTGCAACACCTTCGGTCCATCCGTAAGGTTGTTGCACAAATTCATCCATGGCAAAACAAAATTGAAAATCTAAAACTTGTTGTAAATCTTCTGATGGTTTTTTGTCTATTGGAGTGAAGTAAGATTGAAGTGGAACAGCATGTTCCCAGATTTCTGCAAAGATGCTCATGTCTGGGTATTCTTTTCTAATAGCTTGATAGCAAGCCTTCATAAAGCTTTCTTCAGGATAAGAATAAGTATCAATTCGAATGCCATCTACTTTTGCTTCATTCAACCACCATAAAGTTTGTTGAATCATATATTTAGCAATGAGCGAATCTTTTAAATTTAAATCTGGCATATGTTTGTCGAACCAACCTTCGGTAAATATTTTTTTATCTACTGCAGATGCGTAAGGGTCCATCAAAGTATTTGCCCTGTAATTAGTTCTGGTAAAAGTGTCAAATTGGTGAATGAAGCTTGGAAACGGTTGATCAGTTTGCATCCAATGTCTATCGCCAATATGATTATACACCAAGTCTATGATCACTTTCTGATTATTTTGATGACAGGCATTCACTAAATTAAAATAATCCTGATTGCTACCATATCTTGGATCTGTTTGATAATGGTTGGTAATCGCATAGCCATGGTAAGATTGTGACGCTTCGTTATTTTCCTGAAAAGGCGTTAACCAAAGGGCTGTAGCGCCAAGTGATTTAATGTAGTTTAAATTATTTTGAATTCCTTTTAAATCACCACCATGTCTATCAAAGGGTTCTTTTCTATTATGACTTGTTTCTGCATAATTTTTGATCACATCATTTTTAACATCTCCATTAGCAAAACGATCAGGCATCAGTAAATAAATAAAATCGTTTTGTGCCAATGCATTTACCTTTCGATTATTTTTTTCTTTGAATTCAAAATCAATATTAATTTTTGAATTGCCTTTTCTGAAAATTAATTTTTTAAAACCAGGTTTCGTATTTTTTGCAATTTTTAAATTGACTAAAATATAATCAGGATGTTTCCCTGCAATACTATTACTTACAATTATTTCATTTGAAACATTTGCCATCTGGTAATTGCTGATGCCTTTTGACTTTACAATAATTTGCAAAGTACTATCTTGCATTTGGGTGTACCAATTCGGCGGAAATACTTCTATGTGTTGTGTTTTAGCGGTTACACTAAATAGTAAAGAGCAGAATAATAGCCATGCGTTTTTCATCACCGATATATTTTTATATGCTAAAATTACAAAATATTGAGCAATAAAAAAGCCCCATCAATTGATGGGGCTTTTTTAAATTAAAATGAGTTAAATTATTTAACCGCTAATTTTACAGTAGCTGTTTCGTTCATTTCATTAGTAATTTGAACAAAATATAAGCCAGTTGTATAGTTGTTAGAATTGATAGTCATTTGTTTTTCATTTACATTACTGTAAGTGTCAATGATTCTACCAGTGATATCAGTAACTACAACTGTATGGTTTTTAGCTAAATCGTTGAATGCAATAATTGCATTTGATTCAGTAGGGTTTGGATATAATTTAATGTTGTTAGCGTTTAAGCTGTTGTTGATACCAACACCAACTTGTAAACAACTATTGAATACAAATCCAACTTCTTTTGCAGATGCATCAGAACGAGTGTAAACACGGTTAAACCCGCCAACACCACTAGGAACAGTACAACCTCTTTGAGTTGAATCAGGGAATGATTCACCGTTTGCATCGTTGCTAACTGGACCGTTTGAGAATTTGAAGTAGAATGTACCTGGGCACATTAAGAAAGTAGTTTCGTACATACCAATTTGTCCAGTTACTGGAGTTAATTTGATAGCACCACCTTGCCAATTTGGCTCAGTGAAATTACCCATTACAAAAATATCACCATTTGCATTTGGAATTTCATTGCTTAAGTCAACCATGAAATGAACATTTGCTGGAGCAGGAACTGGAGTACAAGCTGTTTCTGAGTCAAAACAAACAACACCTAAAATAGTGTCTTTGCTTAACATGAATTTACGGTTATTTAAACCTTCCCAACTTACGTTAGTTCCTTTAATTTTACGGAATTTGTATTCAACTTCACCAGAATCTAAAGCGATTGTTAATGAGTAAATAGTAGATGTACCAACTTGCGTTAATCTGTTTCCGCCAGCCCATCCATTGATCACACCACCAGCAACGTCTACAGAGTCGAATGAACAAACAGTTGCCATATCAACACGGAATGTAGCGTTAAATTTAGGAATTGCACCTGCAGGACATGCAGTACAAGAACCGAAACAAACTTTAGATATAATAGTATCAGTAGTAATGTTTGATAAACCACGGTTACCATTTACAACACATGCTGAAGGAACACTTTCTGCATCACCCCATCCGTTTCCATTAATAAATTTGTATTCTGGACTAGCACCTGAATTTACATATGCTAAATATTGGTAAACAGTTCCTGACATTTCACCATTACCTTTGTAGTTTGCCATTTGGAATTTAGCTGGATCCCATTCAACAAGGTTACCTGCTAAATGAACACCGTTAGTGCTAATAGCAGTAACTTTTGCCAAATCAACATTTAAGCGAACTAATTTTTGTCCAGCTGGTGCATTACCACCAAACATAATTGGTGCTAACATTAAAGTATCTGTTGCAGTTGAAGCAGGAATATAAACCCAACGGTTGCTGTTTCCACCACCAACTTGAGATGCAGTAGGAATGCTCTCTGCAGAACCCCAATCGTTACCATTGATGAATTTGAATTCGTATGGTAAACCAGCAGCTACATCTAATACATAAGTGTAAATGTTTCCATTTGCAGTTAATGCATAAGCAGCAGGATCCCAGCTAATTAAATTTGGATTTTCATCAACTCCAGTATAGTCGATGTTTTTGAAGTTACCAGTGAAATGTACACCGTTTGCGCTTACAGTTTGTCCCGTCATATCAACACGGAAAGCCACTTTACGCGCTTGAACACCTAAAGCAATGCTAAAAAGTGCTACTAAGAGTAAAAGTTTTTTCATTTGATTATTTATTATGGTTTTGGTTAAATTTTTCATGAAATTATAAATTTTTTTCAAAATTGTCAAGATTTAATGTGTAATAACTACACTTTATCTTAGTGTAAAAACTACACTTATTCAAT
>JBDKFN010000079.1:0-6565 GCA_039798705.1 Bacteroidota bacterium | reverse complement strand
CTAATAAATAAGTAGTTACACTTACCTTGAAAGAAACATCCTCAATTGATAGGCCAACTGTTCAATGTCTTTTTTAATTTCATCATTATTGTGAATAATTACATCACATTGATTTTGATAGGGAAGTAAATATTGATCAAAAGCAGGCATTACATGATTATGCCACTGGTATAATATCGATTCTTTACTATAACCACGTTCAATTTGATCTCTTTCTAAACGACGAGTTAATTTAATATCATGGTCGGCGTCAATGAAAATTTTCAAATCAAATGCATTGAAAAGTTCTTGAAAATGAAAGATGAATAACCCTTCAATTACAATAATTGGCGCAGGATGAATGGTTAATTCTTTGGGTTTTGCAGCAGGATTATTAAATGTGTATTCTAATTTTTGAATGGTATTTCCAAGTAATAATTGATCGATATCTGCTAATAACTTTGTTTTATCAATGCCTTCTGGAAGATCGTAATTGATTTGACCATTCTCATCCACGAACTGTTCTGCTTGTGGTTTATAATAATGGTCTTGTGAAATTAAACATATTTCATCTGCATTGAAATGATTCAATAGCGCATTGAGTAAATAGGTTTTACCTGATGCACTTCCACCCGCAATTCCAATTAAATATGGCTTTTTTAAATTCATTTTTATTTTGGAGCAGAATAAGTAAGGTTCACTTTGAATTTAGGTTCAGTGGCATCTATTAAACCAGCTGCAGCTTTCGAAAGTAATATCACCAAGTTTTCGTTTTCAGAATTATTTGGTAGCGTTCCAATAATTTTAACATAAACCATTTTGCCACTAGCAGGATTACTTACTTTCATAATCGTTCCAATGACTGCTGTTTTATGAAGTGCAACTGATTTTTTTGGGTTTGCATTTTTATCGTTGATCCAACCCGCTAAACCAGATTCGGCAATCTCCTTACTGTTTTCATAGGTGTAATTTTTTGCAGTAATTGTAGGAGCAGGTATTTCCTTTTCCACTGGTTTTATTTCAGCAATAATTTTTGGTTCATTCTTTTTGTTGACAACTGCTGTTTCAACTGGTTTTTCAGTTTTTATTGATGGTTTTTGTTTTTCATTTATAATCAAAACTTGACCAACCTTTAAATTTAAATCTGTCAAATCATTTAAGGTTTTTATTTCGGACAAAGTTAAATTGTAAGTTCGGCAAATTGCCAATAACGTTTCTCCGCTTTTAACAGTATGCGTATTTGATTTATTTTGTTTAGTACTATTTGGTTTAGCAATTACCAAATTTTGTGAAGTAGGAACTTTTAAGACTTGTCCTAATTGTAAACTGGTATTGGTTAAATTATTGGCTTCTTGAATGGCTGTTGCTGTTGTATGATATTTTCTAGCTATTGAAAATAAACCTTCACTTTTTTCAACTTTATGTAAAATGTAATTTCCAGAATTCGATTTTTCAACGCCAATAGAATCAATTGCAGCATTTGAAGCAAAATTGATTATCAAAAGGAGCAGCAATAAGACTGTTTTTTTCATGACGCTAAGTTAGTTTTTATGCTTTTAATTCGATAATTTCTATCGTGTTTTTTTCTTTCAAAATAATTAAATAATCATGTATCATCATGAAATAATCATTTTCTGGACTGTTGTTTATGCTTTTTTCATCCGACCATTCATATATTTTATGATCATTTTTTAAAACATGAATTGTAAAGAAATTTGTCCAATTAGCTTGAATGTAGTAGGATTGGTGTTGCAAGAATAAATTACCATGTTGGTCTTTTTCAGGTAATTTTAAATGTTCAGTGGGAATTGGATCTATCGATAAATCAGTTAGAATTTCATTTTTATCAAAAGCTAATAATTCAAATTTTCTTGGTTCAATTTTCAACAAATAGGAGATGACACCCTGTTGAACTATGGTTTGTATGGCCCTTTGGTAATTTTCAAAAAGTATTTTTTGACTTAAAATGTCATAAATCAAAATATATTGTTGTGTTGGTTGGTTGCTCGCAACAGCAGATTGAAAGACGATGCGTTGTTGATATACCTTGGCAATATTCCACTGAATTGTTTCAGGAAATGGAATTTGCAATAAATTCTTTATACCAGATGAAAGGTTAATATGGTAAAATGAAGATTGGTTATGGTCTTTGCTTTTGGTAGCAATTACAATACTTTCAGACTTTTCGTCATCAAATATTTGCCAAATCTGTTCATTAAAATTAACGTTATAATTTTTCAAAATAGCGACTAAAATCCAGTATAGTTATGTGGACTAATTAATTTCAATTCATCTTTTAAAGCTTGGCTAATCGCTAATGAATCAATAAATTGATGAATGCTATCTTGCGTAATTTTTTCGTTTTTTCTAGTTAATTCTTTTAATGCTTCGTATGGTTTAGGAAAATTTTCTCTTCTTAAAACAGTTTGAATTGCTTCCGCAACTACAGCCCAGTTGTTTTCTAAATCTGCTGTAATGGCTGCTTCATTTAGCATTAATTTTTCAAGGCCTTTTTTCAAAGATTTAAAAGAAATTAAAGTGTGTGCCAATGGAACACCAATATTTCTGAAAACAGTTGAATCTGTAAGGTCTCGTTGCAATCTAGAGATAGGAAGTTTAGCGGATAAATGCTCAAATAATGCATTTGCTAATCCTAAATTACCTTCAGCATTTTCAAAATCAATAGGGTTAACTTTATGGGGCATTGCCGATGATCCAATTTCACCAGCTTTAATTTTTTGATTGAAATAATTCATTGAAATATAAGACCACATGTCTCTACTTAAATCAATTAATATCGTGTTGATTCTTTTTAAAGCATCAAATTGAGCTGCAAAATTATCATAATGCTCAACCTGTGTTGTTTTCTGTGAACGAGATAAACCTAATTGATTGTTTACAAATCCATTTGCAAAATCGATCCAATTAATAGCGCCATAAGCTACTTTATGTGCATTGAAATTTCCAGTTGCACCACCAAATTTAGCTGCGTAAGGTATTTGCTTGAATTGAATTAGTTGAACGGTTAATCTTTCAATAAACACTTCAATTTCTTTACCCAATCTGGTTGGAGAGGCAGGCTGACCATGGGTGTGAGCCAACATAGAAATGTTTTTCCAACTATCAGCATGTATTTGTAATTGAGATATCAATGCTTCAATGGTTGGAATATAAACTTCTTGAATAGCTTTTTGAAAGCTTAATGGTATAGCAGTATTGTTGATGTCTTGAGAAGTTAAGCCAAAATGGATAAATTCTAAATATTTTTCCAATCCTAAAGCGGTAAATGCTTCCTTTAAAAAGTACTCTACTGCCTTTACATCGTGGTTAGTAATGGCTTCAATGTCTTTAATCTTTTGTGCATCTTTCTCATTAAATTGAAGCACTATATTTCTAATTGAAAGGTAATTTTGTTTATCAAAATCACTTAAACCCGGTAAACCTATTTCACACAATGCAATAAAGTATTCCACTTCAACAGCTACTCGGTATTTAATTAATGCTGCTTCTGAAAAATATGCGGCAAGTTCTTCTGTTGATTTTCTATATCTACCGTCAATTGGAGAAATGGCGTTTAATGCAAGGATATTCATGGTCTATTAAATAAGCCGCAATTTAAGATTTTTTTAGCCAGGAACCACTAAAAAAGGCATTTTTTTGACTTGAACAGCATATAAATCTGAAATATTAATCTCAAATTCTACTTCAAAGCGTATTTATTCTAATATTGTAAATCAAAAAATCATTCGTTTTGGAATTAAGTTTAGAAAATATCTTAAGCAAATATTGGGGACATGCTCAATTTCGTCCTATGCAAAAGGATATTATTGAGGCTGTATTAGCAAAACGAGATGTTTTGGCTTTGCTTCCAACAGGTGGTGGAAAATCTGTTTGTTTCCAAGTACCTACAATGGCTCAAGATGGTTTGACCATAGTCATCTCACCCTTAATTGCACTCATCAAAGATCAAGTAGAAGGTTTAAGATCAAAAGGCATCAAAGCAATTTCTGTTGTCTCTGGAATGACACATCGAGAAATAGACATCGCTTTAGATAATTGTATATACGACCAAACTAAATTTTTGTTTATTTCTCCCGAAAGAATTGCTTCCACTTTATTTCAAGAAAGATTAAAGAAGATGAATGTTTCTTTAATTGCAATAGATGAAGCACATTGTATTTCTCAATGGGGATATGATTTTAGACCTGCCTATTTAAATATTATTCAACTAAGAGAAATGTTGCCAGGCATTCCTGTAATTGCGCTTACAGCCTCTGCCACTGCAGATGTTCAGCAAGACATCATGAATCAATTAGGGTTTACAAATCCTGTAATGTTTAAGCAAAGTTTTGAACGTAAAAACTTAAATTATTTAGTACTTCAAGAAGCGGATAAATTTAATAGGGCTTTACGAATTTTAAACAAAACAAAAGGTACAGCTGTCATTTACGTTAGAAATAGAAAAGGCTGTAAAGACTTATCTGATTGGCTTTGCGCCAATCAAATAGTAGCGGATTATTACCATGCTGGTTTAGACTCGAAAATTAGATCGACTAAACAAGATGATTGGATGAGTGGTAAAACCAGAGTAATTGTGGCTACAAATGCATTTGGTATGGGTATAGATAAAGCCAATGTAAGATTGGTAATTCACATGGATTTACCAGATAGTTTAGAAGCTTATTATCAAGAAGCGGGCAGGGCAGGAAGAGATGAGAAAAAAGCATATGCAATTTTATTGTACAGCGATAATGACATTAAGGAACTGAATAGAAAATATTTAGGTGAATATCCTAGTATAGAAGACATAAAAACCACTTATGAATTTGTGATGAACATGTTGCAAATTCCAATTGGAGATGGTTTAAACCAACAAATTCCATTTGATTTGACATTGTTAATGGAACGTTCTGGATTTGGCGCAATCAAATTAATCAATGCCTTAAAATACCTAGAAAAAGAAGGCTATTTTATGCTTTCTGACGAAGTATTTAATCCTGCTAAAATAATGATCAATTTAGATCAACATGCATTTAATCAATTTCAAAATACCAACCCTAAATTTCAAAATTTACTTCAAGTAATTTTGAGATCTTATACAGGATTATTTGATCAATTAACAAGTATCAATGAAAACGATTTGGCTGCAAGAACACAATTGAGTATGACAGATATTAAGGCTCAATTAAATTCTTTGCAAACGTATCAGGTTATCACCTATGCACCAGTTACAACCTCACCATTGTTATTGATGACAATGGATAGACTACCGGCTACTCATGTTCAAATAGATGGTGCATATTATAGGAATCGACTTGCTATCATAACGGCTAAAATCAATGCAATGGTGAATTATGTAAAAGAACCAATATGCCGTTCTATACAATTAAGAAGTTATTTTGACGAAAAGCAAGCAAAGCCATGTGGACAATGCGATGTGTGTCTGTTAAATAAACCAGAAAACACTTCTTTTTCTTTTCAAAGATTGGCTAAAATGATTGAAAATGAACCTATATTTTTACCTAAATTATTGGAACAGATTAACGATATTAGCGAAAATGTATTGTTAGCTAAATTGCAGTCATTTGCAGAAGATGGTTTAATACAATATAATAAGAAAAACGAAGTTTATATCACACCAAAAGGCATCATTGAAAAAGATCATATTAACCGTAACTAATGATTTGACATACGATCAAAGAATGCAAAAAATTGCAAGTTCACTTGCAAATGCAGGATTTGAAGTGCTTTTATTGGGTAGAAATAAGTCTAATTCTAAACCCTTAATCAATCAAAAATATAACCAACATCGTTTAAATTGTTTTTTCGAAAAGGGTAAATTATTTTACATCGAATTTAATATTAGGCTGTTTTTTTATTTACTATTCAATTCCTTTCACATCGTTAATGCAATCGATTTAGATACCATAATGCCTTGTTTCGTAGTTTCGAAATTCAAACAAAAACCTTGTGTTTACGATGCTCATGAGTATTTTACAGAAGTTCCAGAAGTAATCAATAGGCCATTGACTAAATGGATTTGGGAAGGCATTGAAGGTGCAATTGTACCTCGTTTAAAATACTGTTATACCGTAAGTGCTTCTATCGCGAATCTATTTGAAAAAAAATATAAAACTCCATTTTCAACAATCAGAAACGTACCTTGTTTAGGTAATGAAACAAATTCAAATAAGTTTATAAACAAAGAAGATCGATTCATTTTGTATCAAGGTGCTTTGAATGCTGGAAGAGGGTTGGAGTGTTTAATTGAAAGCATGCAATATATTCCTTGTCAATTAAAACTGGTAGGCGAAGGCGATTTAAGTGCGCATTTAAGAGTTTTGGTACAGCAATACCAAATTGCCGAAAAGGTAGAGTTTATGGGATTTATAGAGCCAAATAAATTAAAAAACATAACACAACAAGCTTATATAGGAATCAATGTTTCTGAAAACTTAGGCTTGAGTTATTACTATTCATTAAATAATAAATTTTTTGATTACATACATGCTGGCTTACCTTCTGTAACAAATAATTTTCCAGAATACATTCAAATTAACAATGAATTTGAAGTGGCTGTAATAGC
>JBDKFN010000078.1:0-6663 GCA_039798705.1 Bacteroidota bacterium | reverse complement strand
CATTTACTTAATCATGATGATTATATTCAAATGGCAGAAAAGAATTTGAATACAATGTTGCTTAAAACATCCAATAACGTTTCATCATATTCAAATTGGGCTAGCTTAATGTTGAATAGTATTTCAAATACTACAACTTTTGTGGTAACAGGTGCAGCTGCAGCAAAGCTTAGAAATGAAATGGCTAAAAATTATTATCCAAATTTGATTTATGCAGGAGCTGAATCGAAATCTAATTTGGCAATTTTCTTCAATAGATTTAAAGCGCAGCAAAGCTGGATTTATATTTGCAAATCAAACAATTGCTTATTGCCTGTGCAAACGGTATCAGAAGCCGCGGGTCTTATTTAATAAGTAGCTTTAATCCAAAGTACTTGTTCATCCATTCCCGTAACTTGTTGTGAATTATAGAATACATAACCCTTTGAAGGAATAAAATCAATCACTTTTTGACTGTTAAATAGTTTATTATCAGCTCGAATAATCAGCCTGATTTTTATAATATCGTTTTCTTTATAGTAGACTGCTAATTTTTTTACAGGAATAAAATCTTCAGTAGAATTGTAGTAAACAATATGGTTTTGAATATCAGAATCGATTTTAAAGGCGTTTTTCCACGCTAATTTATTGATATCATAAGTTAAAAAACCATTCAAGTCTTTGATTAATTCTGTCTTTTCAATCACTTTACTTTCCAGACTTTGATTCACTTTTACCGTTTTAAAACTTTTAGATGAAGCAGCATTAATGCTTTTAACTTCTGATTCAATGTAGTTTTTAAGGCTAAAATAAACGGTCTGCGAATTGCTAGAAGGGTTATTATTACAAGCATTTAAAGCAGGCAATAACAACATCAAGGCGATTATTTTTTTAAACATGATTGATCAAACTTTTTCCATTCATTTCAGAAGGTTGTGGTATATTCATGATATCTAAAATTGTTGGAGCAACATCCGCTAAACCACCATTATTTATTTTTGTTACCGCTTCATCAATCACAATACATGGCACTAAATTCGTTGAGTGGGCTGTATTTACTGAACCATCTGCATTGAGCATGAAATCTGCATTACCATGATCTGCTATGATGATGAAAGAATAACCGTTTTCAATTCCACATTCTACAACTTCTTTAGCACATTGATCTACCGTTTCAACTGCTTTCACAACTGCTTCGAATACCCCTGTATGACCTACCATATCTGGATTTGCAAAGTTTAAGCAAATAAAATCTGCTGTTTTATTTTGGAGTTCAAGTAGTATGGCTTCTTTGATTCCATTCGCACTCATTTCAGGTTGTAAATCATAAGTCGCAACTTTAGGTGATGGAATCATGATTCTTTTTTCACCTTTAAATTCCGATTCTCTGCCACCTGAAAAGAAAAATGTTACATGTGGATATTTCTCCGTTTCGGCAATCCTAATTTGTTTTAAATTCTGTTGCTCAATTATTTCCCCTAAGGTATTTGCCAAATTATCTTTTTCGAAAACAACTTTTACGTCTTTAAAAGATTCGTCATAACTTGTCATGGTTACATAATACAAAGACATTTTATTCATGTTGAATTCATGAATGTCTTTCTGTGTAAGTGCTGTCGTAATTTCCCTCGCGCGGTCTGTTCTAAAATTAAAACTGATAACTACGTCACCTTCTTGAATTCCTGCATACGGATTTCCTGCTTCATCTAATCCAACAATGGCTTTCATAAATTCGTCTGTAATTCCTTCTTTGTATGCAGTTAAAATTTCGTGATTTATGTCTTGCGTTTTAATTCCTTCTTGGTGAACTAATAAATCGTATGCTAATTTAACGCGTTCCCATCTATTGTCTCTGTCCATTGCATAAAATCTGCCAATTACGCTGGCAATATGTGCATTAGATCCTTTAATGTGTTGTTGTAATTCTTGAATATATTTAATACCTGATTTTGGATCGGTATCTCTACCATCTAAAAATGCGTGAATTAAAATATTATTGATTTGCGCATCAGCAGCCATGTCGCAGAGTCCTTTCAAATGGTTAATATGAGAATGAACCCCGCCGTCAGATAATAGTCCTATAAAGTGGACATTTTTATGGTTTACTCTTGCATATTCAAAGGCATTTTGTAAGGTTTTATTTTCCCAAAGTGTTTTTTCTTTAACCGCTTTGTTGATTTTAACTAATTCTTGATAAATGATTCTTCCAGACCCTATAGTAAGGTGTCCGACTTCTGAATTTCCCATTTGTCCCTCAGGTAAACCAACCGATTCGCCTGATGCAACTAGTTTAGAATGAGGATATTTACTATATAAAGAGTTGATGAAAGGTGTTTTTGCATGTTGAATAGCATCCGCTTGGTAATTAAGTCCTAATCCCCAACCATCCAAAATTAAAAGTGCTGTTTTTTTCATTTTCATATACAAAAATACAAAGCAATTCATGATTGGCACAGTTTTTATACATAAATAAGTGTAATTAATTATGAAATCTACAATGAAGCGATTGGTAATGCTCATTTTATTGGCTTTGTTTACTTTTAACCAAGTATGCGCACAAAATAATATCATAGATGATATTTCTTTGGGTTTTGCCAATTCAGATCAGCAAACTATCGCTAAATACCTTGGAAATAAAGTAGAAATCAATTTGCTTGACTTATCTGGAGTATATAGTAAAGCACAAGCAGAGATGGTTTTAAAAGACTTTTTTGCCAAATACGAAGTACAATCTTTTCAATTATTCAATAAAAACAACACCAACGGCGAACCTTCAAAGTTTGCGATTGGTAATTTGAATACCCGAAATGGTAATTTTAGGATTTTCTTTCTCTTAAAACAGCTAGAAGGAGCTTATATTATTCAAGAAATGCGTTTTCAGGCGCAACCTTCCCGCTAATTTTTTAACTTTGGCAAAAAGCCAAATTAATGAATTATTCCATTGCTCAATTAGATGCCTTTATCGAATCTTCTCTTATGGAGGATATAGGTTCTGGTGATCATACTTCTTTATCCACTATACCAAATGGTGTACAAAGTCAAGCAAAGTTATTAGTTAAAGAAGAAGGTATTATTGCAGGTGTGCAAGTTGCCTTAAGAATTTTTCAATTAGTTGATGTGAATTTACAAGTTGAATTATTTAAAAACGATGGAGAATTAGTTTATCCAGGAGATATAATTTTACATGTAAAAGGTAGTGTTCACGCCATTTTAAAATCGGAAAGATTGGTGCTAAATACCATGCAAAGAATGTCTGGAATAGCAACTACAACAGCACATGCAGTGGCTTTGGTGAAAGGAACGGAAACCAAAATATTAGATACTAGAAAAACCACACCAGGTCTTCGATTTTTAGAAAAAGAAGCTGTAAAAATAGGAGGGGGACATAACCACAGGTTTGGTTTATTTGATATGATTTTGATCAAGGATAACCATGTTGATTATGCCGGCGGGATAACGAACGCGCTTCAAAATGCACATCAATATTTAACAAATACGGGCTTAAATATTCCTATAGAAATTGAAACACGTAACATAGATGAAGTTAATGAAGCCTTAAAAATTGGAGGTTTTAAACGCATCATGTTTGATAATTTCAGCTTTGATGACATTAGAAAAGCGGTAGAATTAGTTGCTGGCAAATTTGAAACAGAAGCTTCTGGCGGAATTACCCTAACAAACGTGAAAGAATATGCCGATTGTGGGGTGACTCATATATCATTAGGCGCTTTAACTCACTCTGTTAAGTCATTAGACCTTAGTTTAAAGGCATTTTAAAAGATTTTTTATATTTGAACATTAAAATTTAACATGCTTTCAATTTATACCTCAACCGCTTTAATACTTTCCTATTTGTATGGGTCTATACCTACTGCAATTTGGTTGGGTAAAGCGATGTATGGAATTGATGTTAGAGAATATGGTAGCGGCAATGCAGGTGCTACCAATACTTTTAGAATCTTAGGAAAGAAAGCTGGTATTCCTGTTTTAATTATTGATATTCTTAAAGGATTTACTGCAACCAATTTGGTTTACTTTGTTGGCAAATATTCTCCAGGAACCGTTCAATTTGCCAATTTTCAATTGGTTTTGGGTTTGACCGCAATTGTTGGTCATATTTTTCCCGTATTTGCTGGTTTTAGAGGCGGTAAAGGCATTGCTACCTTATTCGGTATGATATTAGCCGTTCATCCAGCTGCATCTGCCTTGGCCTCTATTATTTTCATTATTATGCTCATCGCAACAAACTATGTTTCTTTGAGTTCGATGGTTGGTAGTTTTTCTTACCCAGTCATTATAATTTTATTTTTTAATGAAACAGCAACCCGTACGCAAATTTTATTTGCCATCGTAGTGAGTATTTTAGTGATGATTACCCATCAAAAAAACATTGAAAGATTATTGAAGGGTAAGGAATCGAAAGTTAATTTTAGAAAGAAAAAAAGTATTCCGAACGAATCATAATTCCTTAATTATATGAAATACAAATTTATTTTAACCGCAAGCTTAATGCTTGGAATGGCTATTTATTCAAATGCACAGACCGTTGTTAAATGTTCTACTCATGAGTATACAGAAGAAGTATCAAAACAAGATCCACAATTTGTAATTAACCAAGCTCAGCTAGAAAAAGAAACACAGGCATTCATCAAAGGTTTAAAACCTGGTGCAAATAAATCTGCTGTTAAAATTATTCCTATTGTTTTTCATGTATTCCATAATGGAGGCTCGGAAAATATTCCTAAAGAAAGAATAATAGAACAAGTTGAAATTCTGAACAAAGATTTTAGAAGATTAAATGCTGATACTGCAAGTACAAACCCAATATATAAAGGTATTGCGGCTGATTGTCAAATTGAATTTAGGTTAGCAAAAATTGACCCTAATGGTAATTGTACAGACGGTATTGTTCGTTACCAAACAGATCAAACCTTCAATGCGGATAATCCTATAAAGGCTTTAAGTGCTTGGCCAAATAATAAATATTTTAATGTTTGGGTGGTAGAAACAATAACTCCTTCTGCAGGAACTCCAGCAGGAGGTGTAGTTTTGGGTCGTTCACAATTTCCAGGTGGCGCAAATTCAACGGATGGTATTTTATTAAAATCTACTGTATGTGGCAATACCACTGCATATAATAATTTTGGCAGAACTTTAAGTCATGAAATGGGTCACTCATTTAATTTAAGACATATTTGGGGTGATGCAACTTGTGGGACTGATTTAGTAGATGATACACCACCACACAGCGCTGCAAATAGTGGATGTCCAGTTAATAAAGTTTCAACATGTGTTTCCGGAAATGTAATTGAAATGACTGAAAACTATATGGATTATACCGATGGTAGTTGTCAAAACATGTTCAGTTTAGGTCAAAATGTAAGGGTGCAAGCTACTATCAATTCTACTACAAATGGAAGGAATAATTTATGGTCTGCTGCAAATTTAATTGCAACAGGCACGAATGATGGCTATGTTGCGCCTCTATGTGTTTCCAAAGCAGATTTTTCAAGAAATCAAGAAGTATGTACAGGCATTACAGTACAATATAAAGATGGTAGTTATAGAGGAGAACCTTCTGCATGGGAATGGACTTTTGAAGGTGGTAATCCTGCAACGTCAACATTACAAAACCCAACTGTAGTTTATACAAAAGGTGGTCGTTATGATGTGAAATTAAAAGTTACCAATACTGCGGGTTCAGATAGTATTTCAAAAGCTGGATTCTTAAAAGTATTTGAAACGGTTTCTACAGTTGGAGCACCTTTTGGAATTGATATGGAAAATGCACAAAATGTAGATTCCATTATTTATAACAAGCCTAATAATACTAAAAACTGGGAACGTGTTACCAATACAGGATTCAACAGTAGCAGTGCGTTGGCAATGAAATTTTATGGTATTTCAGATGGTCAAATAAATTCTTTCTTATTACCATCTTTGAATTTAAAAGGAACAACCAATCCGGTTATGAAATTTAAAGTTGCTTATGCGATGAGAACAGCATTGAGTACAGATGAATTGAATGTTGGAGCATCAAGAAATTGTGGTGTAACATTTAGTAATTTATATACAAAATCAGGTTCATCATTGGCAACGGCACCTACCGTAACTAGCCAGTTTATTCCAACTACTTCCGCACAGTGGCGTCAAGATAGTATCAGCCTTTCAGCTTATACTAACGAAGACAATGCGATATTTAGATTTAAAGCAACCAATGGTGCTCCTGGTAACAACATGTATTTAGATGACATTGTAATTTCTGTTACAACAGGAATTGAGCATTTAATTTTGAATAATTTAAATTTTTCAATTGCTCCAAATCCGTTTGCAAATGAAACCAAATTGTCTTTCTTTTTAGTACAACCAGCTTATGTAACTATTGATATTACTGATGTTTTAGGTAGAAAATTAAAAACCATTGCTCATGAGCAAATGAATGCTGCAGCTCATCAAATTACCATCAATAACAATCAAGCGGAACTGAAAAATGGTATTTATTTTATTAGAATGAATATTGGTGGAATTCAAAAGGTAGAAAGATTAATTGTAAACCAATAATATTTAAAAGGGTTAAATAAAAAGCCGCTTCAATTGAAGCGGCTTTTTTTATGCCAATGCTTTTAAAATACTTTCGGCCTTAAGTAAACATTCTTCATATTCTTTTTCGGGATCTGCATCGAG
>JBDKFN010000077.1:0-6749 GCA_039798705.1 Bacteroidota bacterium | reverse complement strand
GATAATTATCTGAGCCTTTTTTTATAATGTATTGATAAATTATTTTACTGCATTCACAATAGCTTTAAAAGCTTCTGGATTGTTCATTGCTAAATCTGCTAATGTCTTACGATTTAAATCAATGTTTTTAGCGTGTAATTTACCCATAAATACTGAGTATGACATTCCATGAAGACGAGTACCAGCATTGATACGTTGAATCCATAAACCTCTAAATTCTCTTTTCTTTACTTTTCTATCACGATATGCATATTGCATACCTTTTTCTAAAGTGTTTTTAGCGATAGTAAAGACTTTACTTCTTGCTCCCCAAAAGCCTCTTGCAGCTTTTAGAACTTTTTTTCTTCTGCGGCGGGCCGCTACGACGTTAACCGATCTAGGCATTTTTTTACGTTTTTTGGTTTCGGCGTCTTTCGAACTTAATACCGAGTACCTGGTTAAAAATTAATTAATTCTTCGTCTTTCCGAATGTCTGGTAATTACTTACCCATGCAAAGCATTCTTTCAACATTGCCTCTATCCGCATCTGTTACATAAACAGTACCAGTCAAACCACGTTTTTGTTTCGTAGTTTTCTTAGTTAAGATGTGACGTTTGAAAGCGCTCTTTCTTGCAATTTTACCTGTTCCAGTGAGCTTAAAACGCTTCTTAGCACTGGAATTAGTTTTCATTTTTGGCATCGCTTTATTTATTTAGTTGTGTATTATTTTTTAGCTTTTGGAGCAATAGAAATAAACATTCTTTTACCCTCTAATTTTGGCAATTGTTCTACTTTTCCTACCTCTTCTAATGCTTGAGCAAATCTTAATAATAAAATTTCTCCTTGTTCTTTGTATACAATTGCTCTTCCTTTGAAATGAACAAAAGCTCTCACTTTTGATCCTTCGGTTAAGAAATTAGTCGCATGTTTTAATTTGAATTCAAAATCATGGTCATCTGTATTTGGCCCGAATCTGATTTCTTTAATGACAGTTTTTGCTGCCTTAGCTTTAATTTCTTTAGTCTTTTTCTTTTGCTCGTAAACGAACTTATTATAATCAATTATTTTACAAACAGGTGGTACAGCATTAGGCGAAATTTCGACTAGGTCTAATCCCTGTTCTTCAGCAATAGCTAATGCTTCAGAGATTTTGTAAATCCTGGGTTCAATTCCATCGGCAACTAAACGAACTTCCGTAGCACGGATTAATTCATTGATTTTGTGCTCTGCCTCTTTTTTTCTACTATTCCTAAAATCTGGTCTAGGTCTAGGTTTTTGAAAACTCTGTGCTATTGGTATATCCTCCTATTTTGTTGTTAAATTGTTATTTCTTTTTTAATTAGATCAGCAAACGCTTCCATGCTCATTGCACCTAAATCTCCTTCTCCATGCTTTCTAACAGATACTAAACCTTCTTCTGATTCCTTTTCGCCTACAATTAGCATAAATGGAATTTTCTTTACTTCAGCATCTCTGATTTTCTTCCCAATCTTCTCATCTCGGTTGTCAATCAGCCCGCGAATATCGTAATTATTTAGTGAATTTGAAATATTTTTTGCGTAATCGGCATATTTTTCGCTAATCGGCAAGATAATATATTGATCTGGACTTAACCATAATGGGAAATTTCCAGCGCAATGTTCAATTAAAACAGCCACAAAACGCTCTAAAGAGCCAAATGGAGCTCTATGAATCATAACTGGTCGGTGTTTTTGGTTATCACTGCCAGTATATTCTAATTCAAATCTTTCTGGTAAATTATAATCTACTTGAATGGTACCCAATTGCCATTTTCTACCTATGGCATCTTTTACCATGAAATCAAGTTTAGGGCCGTAGAATGCAGCTTCTCCTAATTCAACTACCGTTTTTAAGCCTTTTTCTGCCGCGGCTTCAATAATAGATTGTTCTGCTAATTGCCAATTTTCATCAGTTCCAATGTATTTTGTTTTATTTTCCGGGTCTCTTAATGAGATTTGAGCTGTATAATTATCAAAACCCAAAGCGCCAAAAACATATAAAACTAAATCTATTACTTTTTTAAACTCTTCTTTTACTTGATCTGGTCTACAGAATAGATGCGCGTCATCTTGCGTAAAGCCACGCACCCTAGTAAGCCCGTGAAGCTCCCCACTTTGTTCGTAGCGATAAACAGTACCAAATTCTGCAAATCTTACAGGAAGGTCTTTATATGACCTTGGTTTGGTTTTATAAATCTCACAATGATGAGGGCAATTCATTGGTTTTAAGAAAAACTCCTCTCCTTCTTGAGGTGTTTTGATAGGCTGAAAAGAATCAGCACCATATTTTTCGTAATGACCAGAAGTTACATAAAGGTTTTTATGACCAATATGAGGTGTTATTACTGGTTCGTATCCTGCTTTTATTTGAGCTTTTTGTAAAAACTGTGTTAAGCGTTCTCTTAACATCGCTCCTTTTGGCAACCATAATGGTAAACCCATTCCTACTTTTTCAGAAAATGCAAATAACTCTAGCTCTTTTCCTAATTTTCTGTGGTCTCTTTTCTTAGCCTCTTCTAATAAAACTAGGTATTCTGTTAATTCAGAAAGTTTTGGAAAAGTAACAGCATAAATACGGGTAAGTTGTTTGTTTTTTTCATCGCCTCTCCAGTAAGCACCTGCGACACTCATCAACTTTACCGCTTTTATAAATCCAGTATTTGGAATATGTGGGCCTCTACACAAGTCAGTGAAATTACCTTGTTCATAAAAGGTAATTTGACCATCTTCTAAACCTGATAATAAATCTAATTTGTACTCATCTCCTTTTTCTGTGAAATAATTAATTGCATCAGATTTACTAACTTCTTTTCTAATATATTCTGATTTAGCTTTTGCTAATTCAATAATTTTATCTTCAATTTTCTTGAATTCATCAGATGAAAATTCACGGTCTCCAAAATCTACATCGTAATAAAAACCTGTTTCAATAGCAGGGCCTATTCCGAATTTTGTTCCTGGATATAGTGCTTCTAGGGCTTCTGCCATTAAATGTGCAGATGAATGCCAAAAGGTTGATTTACCCTTGTCATCATTCCATGTTAATAATTTTAAATTCACATCGGTATGAATCGCACGACTTGCATCCCAAATCTCACCATTAATTTCAGCGGCTAAAACATTTCTCGCTAAACCTTCACTTATGCTCAATGCTACCTGATAGGCATTTACTCCTTTTTCGTATGATCGTTGTGATCCATCAGGTAATGTAATATTTATCATTTTTTTATCGATTTTTTAGCATTGCGGACTCTATCTAATCCTTGCGCTGCTAAGGTGTAATTTTCTTTTAAACTTAATGCATATTCAAAATCAGCAATTGCCGCGTCATCGTTTGATTTCGATTCGTTACAAAGGCCTCTCATGTAAAATGCTTCTGCATATTTTGGGTTATTTTCAATTGCTTTATTAAAATTTGCTGCTGCAATTTCTATCACTCTTAAGTTATAATGCAATAATCCTAAATTATAAAAAGCAGAAGAATTGTGCTTATCTAATTCAACAACTTTTGTATAATCTTGAATTGCTTTGTCAAACTCTTCTATTAATTGATAAAAATATGCACGTCCGTAATAGGCTTCTGTTTTATCTTGATCTACTTTTATTGCAGATGTAAAGTAATCTATTGCAGTTTTAGAACGAGAAGGTATAGCTAATAAACCCAATTGCATATAGGCTTTATAGTTCTCGGGGTCTTGTTCAATTGCTGTTTGAAAATTAGAATTTGCAGCACTGGTATCTCCTTTTTCTTTGTAGATCATCCCTTTCCAGAAATAGCCATCGCTATAATATTTATTAATTCTTAGGCCATTGTTAATGTGCTTAAAAGCTAAATCGTATTTCTTAGCTAAAAAGAATAATTCACCCATTTTAACATGAGTCATATAACTAGATTTATTAATAGAAAGCGCTTTTTCTAAAGCCAATTTTGCTTGAGCTGGCTCACCTTTCATTAAATGGTAATCTGCTAAAGAATTATATAATGGCATAAATGCAGAATCAATGGCAAAGCCTTTGATTAAATCTTCATAAGCGGCATCTAGGTTTTGATGACGAACAAAATAAGCAGAACGAGCAGCATAAACAGATGGATCACCTGCACGATTTTTTACCTTTTCATTTAATAAAATAAGCTCCTTTGCAATTTTATCACCTGAAATAATTGCGGAGTCTTTTGTTATTTCTTTATTGCTTGATTGTTCTGCTTTTGGTGCTGCATTACAAGCCAATAACATAGAAATGATAATAAAAGAAAGTAAAATGTTCTTCATGGCGCTAATTTAGCAAAAAACGCCCTAATTTGAAAGGCAGGTTGCCAAAACATCAACAATATGTATTGTTTTGATAGGCAAATTGTTTTTATCGATATATGCTTGCATGTGCATTAAGCAGGAAATATCAGTAGAAATGATGTATTCAGCACCTGTTTCCATTGCATTGAGGACTTTTTGTTCGGCCATAGCAGTAGAAATTGCTTCAAATTTTACAGCAAAAGTACCGCCAAATCCGCAACAAGTTTCGCATTCCTTCATTTCAATTAATTCTAAACCTTGAACATGTTTTAAAAGTGTCCTTGGGCTTTCTTTGATACCACATTCACGAAGGGCTCCGCAAGCATCATGATAAGTTGCTTTATAAGGGAACTTTGCTCCTACATTTTCAACCTTTAGCACGTTGATGAGAAAGTCGGATAATTCAAATATATTTTGTTGAATGCTTCTGCATTTATTGTGTGATGCAGAATTAGTAAACAGTTCTGAGTAACTAGATTTAACCATGCCAACACAAGAACCCGATGGACTTACGATGTAGTTATTATCTGGTAAATCATCAATGAATTTTTGAGCAACTACTTTTGCTTCATCCCAAAAACCAGCATTAAAAGCCGGTTGCGCACAACAAGTTTGGTTGTCGTTATAACTAACCTTACAACCTAATTTTTCTAGAATAGATAAGGTGTTGAAGGCAGTTTGTGGAAATAATTGATCAACAAAACAAGGGATAAAAAGAGAAACTTTCATTGTTACAAAAATAGCATTAGTTTTTATCCCTTGGTAATTTGTTTTCGATATTTAAATAAAATGATGAATCCTACTAAAAAGAAACTCACTAAAGAGAAGATAGAATTTCTCATTGATCCAGTTAATTCTTCTATAATTCCATAAGAAGCGGTTCCTAAAACTATGGCTATTTTCTCTGTTGTATCGTAAAAACTAAAATAAGAAGTAGTGTCTGAGGTGTCGGGTAAAAGCTTTGAATAGGTTGATCTTGATAGAGATTGTATTCCACCCATAATCATACCCACACAAAACGCAAGCGCATAAAATTGATTTGCGGTTTGAATATTATAAGCAAAAATGCAAATCACAATCCAACAAACAATTGCGCCAATAATGGCATTGATATTTCCAATCTTTTTTGATAAAAAGGCAAATAAATATGCCCCACCAATAGCGATAAATTGAATGATTAAAATTGTTGCGATTAATTGTCCTGAGGCCAAGTGAAGTACCTTGCTTCCAAACAATGCAGCAACATACATTACAGACTGAACGCCCATATTATAAAAGAAGAAAGAAAATAAAAACAACTTCAATCTTTTAATTTCTTTTAATTCTCTCCATACATTCGCTAATTCACGGTATCCCTTACTTAAAACACCCCAATTTAAAACCATGGTGTGTTTGTTTTTCGGTAAATAATGAAAGGTATATTGCGCAAAACCAAACCACCAAATACCTACTGTTAAAAAGGAAATTCTAGCAGGTAAACTTGAACCTTTTTCAATACCTACCAAATTTGGATTTAGGATTACAATAAGGTTTAAAATTAATAGTAAAGAGCTTCCAATGTAACCATATGCAAAACCTTTAGCACTCACTTTATCTTGTTCTGCTTCTGTTGCAATTTCTGGTAAATAGGAGTTATAAAAAACCAAACTTCCAGCCCAACCTATGGTACCCATCATAAAAGCCAATACGCCAAATTCTATATTAGTGCTATCGAAAAAATATAAGGAAGAACAACTAATAGAGCCAATTAGACAGAATATTTGCAAAAACCTCTTTTTACTGCCATTATAATCAGCTATTCCAGAAAGAATGGGCGACAACAATGCGATGATTAAAAATGAAAAAGAAATTGCGTAGGAATACAATGCAGAATTTAAAAATTCCATTCCAAAAACATTGACTTTATTGCTTCCTCCATTAGCGGTAACCGCTGTCCAATAAATTGGAAAAATAGTGGAGGTAATCGTTAAATTATAAACCGAGTTTGCCCAATCATAAAAAGCCCAAGCATTGATAACTTTTTGCTTTTGAGCAACAGGCATATTATCTGTAAACCGATCAATCATATTTTTGCTTATATATTTACAAAGGAATCATTAATTTTGAATTTATAAAAAAAATCGATGAAAACCGAATTTAAGTACTTTCTAACGACTTTTATCTTAGGATTTGGATTCCTTTTTCATCAAATAAATGAAAAAATACTACGCTATCACCTGCCCTTTTTTGATAATTATTTAGATGATTTCCTATGCATTCCATTGGTGATTTATCTAATTGGTATTATTGAATTTTACCTATTCAACAAAAGTTTAAAAGCACTTCAATTCCAAACTGTTTTAGGGGTATTTATATTTTATTGTTTACTTTTTGAATGGATAGCACCAAAATATTTTCACTTAGGCACTGCAGATTATTTCGATGTTTTAATGTATTTGTCTGGCGTATTTTTTTACC
>JBDKFN010000076.1:0-6898 GCA_039798705.1 Bacteroidota bacterium | reverse complement strand
ATGATTTCAATCGAAAAATTAATATAAGAATTTCTAATTTATAGTCAAATGAAACGATCATCTATTCAATTAATTACACTTACCACTTGCTTACTAATTGGCATAAGTGTTAACGCGCAAGGCAAACTATTTAAAGACAGTTCAATTGCCAATAAAATTGCTCAAAAATTTTCAAAAGCATTTAAAAGCTTTTCTGGTAATCAAACATATTTGTATGGTGGTATTGGTTTTAATAAGCAAAATATAAATGAAGAAGCTTTTACTTCTGTATTTAATTACCGATTTGCGGATGTTACTGATAATTTATATAAGCCAGGGTATCATGCTGGAGTTAGATTTGATGGTTATTATAAACTAAAGCACAAGTATTCATTTGCCGTAGGTATTAATAAAATTGCTAGTGGAGTAAGGTATTTGAATGCAAAACGTATGGATCCGGTTATCGGCGAGTTTACAAATTTCAAAGCCGATAATCAACTAGTGACATTTCATGTAGCTGCACTTTATAAACACCTTTTACCAATTGCAGATTCTGCTAAGTATAAATTTTATTTAGTGGGTGGCCCTAGTATAGATTTTAGAATGTCTAAGCAAAGCATCGACAATCAAGTGAATGACAATTATAGGTCGGTTTATTTAGGTGCAAATTTGGGTGTTGAGTTTGATAATAATTCTTATTACACATTGTATTTACATTACAATAGAAATTTAAATTCACTTACTAAGTCCCCAATCAAAACCAATATTAACACGTTTAATTCTGGAGTATTGCTAAAACTAAAAGATCTATTTTAAATTATTTAATCGTTTTTTATGAAAAATATATTTCAAATTATTGCTTTAACCCTTATTCTAGCGCTAGGTTCTTGCTCAAAAGATGCATCTAGTGCAGATACAATTTTATCTGAGCAAATGCTTCAAGATAAAACTTGGTTTTTAGATTATTCAATTACTACTACAGGTAGTTCTAATGTAACAAAAACTTATGTTGGTCAATCTACCTATTTCATTAATTTTTTAAAAAATAGGTCAACTAAAGATTCAGATGGATTAAATGGTACTTATCAGATTAAAAACATTGGTGGGAAGTTGCAGATTCAAGTAAATGCAAAAACAGTTGGGTCAACAACTGTTGATTATACTTATATGGTTGAATCTGTTGGAGCTAAAGATCTAGTTGTCTCTTTTATAGCAAATTCTCAAACTACAAAACGGTACTTCAGTGTTAGATAAATTTAAATTTATTTTTTTAGCTTTTGGGCTATTTGTTTCAATTGATGCAATAGGGCAAAGAGGCGTGAGTAGTGTTGGATCAATTGGTGGGTCAGTCGCTAATGTAAGCGCCATTAATTTTAATAGCATCGCTACCTGTATCGATATTAAATCTGGAATAACGGTTTTAACTGGAAAGAGAGCTTCCGGTGAGTTTGCTCTTAATTGCGAAGTGTCTATGCAGTACAATTCATTAGGGGTAAAAATGTTTCCAAATCCAGTTCAAACTCAAACAAAAGTTAAAGTAACCAATACCCCGCCATTAAATGAAACCTTTAATTTAACCATTATTAGTGCTAATGGGGTAGTATTAAGTACTCGAAAAGAAACTGGTTACAATTTATTTCAGGGGTTAACAATTGACTTAGGAAATTTACAATCTGGTACTTATGTATTAAAAATTGATTCTCCCAAGTTTGTTGACGTGATTAAATTTATAAAGGCAGGCAATTAAATTTTTATGAAAACATTAATTTATTTTTTAAGTCTACTGATTTCATTTGCGAGTTTTGCACAAACGGGTATTGGAACAACAACGCCTGCCGTAAAATTACATGTTAAATCTAATGGGAGCATTTTCAGGTTGGAAGGTTCCGACCATGCCTACATGGAATTATATCCTCAGGGATCAAGTACTCGATATGGCTATTTAGGTTATCCCGGTGTAAGTTCGTCCACGTTGACTCTAATGAATCAATTTTCTACAGGGGCGCTTACATTTGGCACAAATAATACAACTCGTATGTGGCTTAATTCGGATGGGAGAGTAGGACTTGGGACGTCAAGTCCATCAACCTCTTTTCATATTGAAAACACAAACAATTTTGGATCAGATCCATCCAATACAACAAGTCCAAGTTTATATGTTTACAATTCAAATAACGCAGCTTCAAATGCTCATTCCTCTGCATTGATTAGAACAAATGGTAATAGCGGTGGTAATCCTTATCTTTCTTTTGATATCACTGGAGTAAGAGGCTATTCTTTTGGCATAGACAATGCTGATGATAAGTTTAAATTTCATACTAACTGGAATTTCAACACTGGAGTTGCGCCTACATTAACAATTACTACTGATAATAGAGTGGGGATTGGTACAGATGCGCCAGGTTCTAGGCTCCATATTCAAACATCAGATGCTCAATCATTAATTGTACAAAGTAATGTTTCTGATAATAATGGCATGGTTGTTTTAAATGCAAATACAAGTACCGGATGGGGAAGTAATTGGCATGAATTCGTGATTTTTCAAAATCAGGGAAATTATATTGGCGGTATTGTAAACAACGGCTCAAGTAATATTAATTATGGAACATCTTCAGATTATAGATTAAAATCAGACTTGCGAAATTTCAAAGGCTTGGATTTAATTAACAAAATTAAAACCTATGATTATGCTTGGAAATCAGACAATACAAGAATGTACGGTGTTATGGCACATGAACTCCAAGAATTAATCCCTTATATAGTATCTGGCGAAAAAGATGCGGTAGATGGAGAAGGGAAAATTAAACCTCAAGTAGTTGATTATAGTAAGCTTACTCCCGTTTTGGTTAAAGCAATGCAAGAACAAGATGTAAAAATCAAGCAATTAGAAGAACGATTATTGCAATTAGAAAAATTATTAAATATAAAAGGTAACAATTGATAAGCTATGTTTTGGAAAGTGATTTTATTATTGTTTGTAAGTAGTAGTCTTTTCGCCCAAACCGGCATCGGAACCACTACGCCTCATACTTCTGCAAAGCTTGATGTTAGCGCAACTAATAAAGGGTTTTTGCCGCCCCGAATTGCATTATTGAGCATCAATGATGTTGCAACAATTGCATCACCAGCTACTGGATTAGTAATATTCAACACGGCAACTGCAGGTACAACACCAAATAATGTTTTACCCGGATATTACTATTGGGATGGAAGTAAGTGGAATGGCTTGGTTGATCAAAGTTCTCTTAATGCATTTAGTGGCTTTGTACCAAATTATGCGCAATCAAATGCTAGTTCGGTTACTAAAAATAATGTTGGGGATATTATAGTTAGTCAATTGATTACAACATCAGGTAGGCCTATTCAAATTATTGTAACTGGTGACGCAAACCCAAGTGCAAATGGTGCATGGGTTCAGCTTCAGATATTTAGAGATGCAACAGCAATTGGTAAAAAGATTCAAGTAGAATCTTCATCAATTAATGAAAATGTACCTTATTGTTTAAATTATATTGACAACCCAACTGCTGGGTCTTATACTTATACTGTTAAAATCACTTCAATAGCAAATGGTTCATTTCAATTTGGTGAAGCCGATGGCAATCAGATAACTTTATTAGAATTAGGAGCGTGGAGTGCTGGTACAATGCCAGTAAGTAAAGGAGGTACAGGAAATTCAAGTTATACGGCTGGTTCAGTTGTTTTTAGTGATGGAACAAATTTGGCACAAAATAATTCAGGTCTTTTTTGGGATAATACAAATGGAAGATTGGGAGTTGGTACGAATAATCCTACCTCAAAATTAAATATAACTGGAGGTGGCCTTAAATTAACTTCTGGTTTTGGAAATTCAACAAATAGGCCATCTTTAAATACAAGTAATATAGGTAACTATGAAATCAGGGGGGTAGGTTCAATCTCTGGAAGTGCTCAAAATGATTTAGCTGATGATGGTTTTTTAAGATTATCTGCGGGTGGCGGTACTAGTGTAAATTCACAAACATCTATTGATTTATCTGGATTTTCTACAGTAACTGATATGAGTAATAACATTGTGATGCGTACGAATGGAACAGAAAGATTGCGAATTGACAATGGCGGTAATGTGAATGTTACTGGCAAGATTAATGTAACTGATCCTAGTGGTAATGTGGTTACAAAAGCAAGTGGAATAATAAATACTGGTTCTTTTGTTCAATTAGACAATGTGAAAGTAGGCCCAACACGAAATGGTGCAGGTGGTTCATTGGCCGGACTTAGTATTGGAGCAGTATCAACTTCATTTGTTGCAGATTTAAGTGCAACTTATTCAAATAACAGTTTTGGTGGCTCAACTGCAACCGGTGTAACTTATACCACAACTGCAGCTAATTCGGCGTTTGGTTGGGGATTCGGTCAAGGTAATCAATCAACTTATATATTGAACGATACAACAAATAATAGAGTATATCGTATTATATTGATGATTGGTGCTAGTTTCAATAATAATTTTATTTCTATTGAAAGATTGGTTTAAACTATCTTAATTAATGATTCATTATGGTCAAATTTATTATAGTATTTGCGGGACTATTTTTGTCAATACATTTGCAAGCTCAAACTGGTATTGGAACCACCACACCTCATGCTTCTGCTAAGCTTGATGTTAGTGCTGCCAATAAAGGTTTTTTGCCTCCAAGAGTTACATTAACGAGCAATACAGATGCCACAACAATTCCTAGTCCTGCAGAAGGACTGTTAGTATATAATTTAGGATCTGTAGGATTACAGGCTGGCTATTATTACTGGAATAATGCTAACTGGGCAACAATTGCGACGGCGACTTCGGCAGGGAATGGAGTCACTGCATCTGATATGGTAAAGATTTATGATGGTGTAGGAAATGCGGCCACAATTAATGTTAACGGTGCCACTTTTTCGGTGACAACGTCAGGTAAATATTCTTTTGATATCTCAACGAGTGCAACATGTAATAACTGTATGGTGACGCTTAATTTTCAAGTGAGAGATGGGTCAAATAGCAATGCGGTGATTGGATCAGATTATCAAACTAGTTATAATAATAATGTGCATGCTGAGTATAATGGTAAAGTAGAAGTTAATTTGATAGCAGGTAGATCCTATAATGTGCTAGTGACTGCGTCAAATGGCAATATTTATAGTAATGATTACACAAGAGTTTACATGAAACAGGTATCCGGTAATTTACCTGTTACTGGACAAAGTGTTGACTACATCCAAGCATCATTATCTACCAATCAAGCATTATCTGCTACTGGAAATATAAATTTTAACTCCTCATCGGGTACAGGAATTACAATAACAAGTGGGGGATTTAATTTGATTGCTAATAAAACATATAAATTAGAAGCCGCAATTGGAGGTGCATCTGCTGGGTATGCTTATTATGGATGGGTTGATAATTCAAATAATTTATTACCTGGTGGTAGTATTGGTGCTGTAATTAAAGCAGGGAATACTCATACTGATGCGCCGCAAGATAAAGCTGTTGTTTATTTTACTCCAACGGTTGATACAAGAGTTTTTTTAAGAGTATATAATTTATCAGGGACACTAACAGCTTATGCGCCATCCTTCTCTACAAATTTTTCAAGCACATGGGCAAGTATTCAGCAAGTAGGTTCTTCCGCAATTATAAATCCTTGGACACTTTCAGGCACAAATACTTTTAATACAACTGGTAATGTGGGTATTGGTAATACTGCACCCGCAACCACATTAGATGTAACGGGTTCATTAGGGGTAAGTGGTTCAGGTACTTTTAGAACAATTGGTGGTGATGAAGGTGGTGAGATTGAGTTTGGTGTTCCTCAAACCAATACAACTTTATCCACTCGCGTAGTTACAGATGTTTGGCAAAATAGATATAGAATTTTTGATGGTAATACCAAAGGTGTTTATATAGATTTAAGTAAAGCACCTACAGGTGTAGGCGGTGAACTTCTTACTAAAGCAAGTGGAATTGTCAATAGAGGGGTTGATGTAACGTTAGGGAATTTAAAAGCGAGAGTGGCTGCAAGTGGAAACGCATCTTTACAATTGTCAACTGTCTCTGGAACATATTCGATTTATGGTAGTGGCGTTCATGTATTTACAAGTAACCTAGGTAGTGCAACAATTGACGGAGCTTCACCTAGAACGATCTCAACAACACCAGCATATCTGGTTTCTGGTAATACTTTTCCCACCGCCGGAGGAACAGATACATGGAATATTATGGATACCTCAAATTCAATTGCCTGGAGAATAACAATGATATTAGGGGCAGGTGTAAATAATAATCTTATAACAATAGAAAGGTTATTTTAGATATTATGATAAATAATTTATTCAAAACGGCACTCGGGAGACTACGAGTTGTAGCATTTATCGAAGGATGTTCGTTTTTACTTTTAGGTTTCACAATGATTTTGAAATATAAATATACTATGCCGCAGCCTAACTATGTAGTTGGTTTAGCTCATGGAATTCTATTTGTATTCTACGTTGTTTTACTGATTCAAGTTTCATTTTTACATAAGTGGAGCTTACTAAAAATGTTTTGGGCATTTTTGGCTTCCCTAATTCCGTTTGGTACGTTTTATGCAGACAAAGTGTTGTTTAGAGAGATAGGGAAATAGATTGTGTCTGGGATTGTCGGCTCCACTTCGTTTCGCCGACGTCCCTTAAACTTTTCAAGTCTGGGATTGTCGGCTCCGTTTCACTCCGCCGGCGTCCCTTCCGCATTGAGCTAGCGGAAAGCTTTTAAACGCAACCCTTGGGTTGCGTTTACTTTTTTTATGCTTCATCCGCTCATTCAAGCAAGCTTGATTCGCGTCTTCGCATAAAAAAAGCTCCAACTTTCGTTGAAGCTTTGTGATCCCGCTGGGACTCGAACCCAGGGCCCATACATTAAAAG
>JBDKFN010000075.1:0-6925 GCA_039798705.1 Bacteroidota bacterium | reverse complement strand
CTATTAAATGCTTATGGTTGGGGGCAAATAGACATCATCTATTCAATTCTAATTTTTAGCAGTTTATATTATTTAATTGCTAAAAAAACAGTTAGATCCGCATTCTTTTTAGGTTTATCCTTGAGTTTAAAATCACAAACACTTTTATTTTTACCCTTATTTGGATTACTATTAATCATAGCTGAAGTAAATTGGAAAGTAAAAGTAAAATCATTTTTATGGTTTGCATTCATCTTTTTAATTCCCAATATTCCATTTATATTATGGGCACCAAACCCAATGGATTCAATCAATCCGCACCTTACTGCTGCAGGCAGATATAATTTCATTTCGGTCAATGCCTTTAATTTGTATTGGGCTTTGTGGGCAGATTTTCAATTGAAAATAAAATTATTATTCCCTGCAAACCAAACTTTAATTTTTGGAATCATCAGCAGAAAGCTATTAGCATATGGTCTATTTTCAATGATATATACCTGGCTATTATGGCTTATTAGCAAACATCATAAGCCTGCAGATATCATTAGAATATTTGCATTCTTTTGCTTTTCTTACTTTATGTTTCTGCCTGAAATGCATGAAAGGTATTTATTTCCATTCTTCATTTTCAGTGCTTATTTATGCAGCTTTAATGAAAAAGAATTTAAATATCTTTTGATTATATCTATTTTGCACAGCATTAATTTATTATGGGGATGGGGTGAACAAAAATACATCAAAACCTCTACTCCATTTGAATTAAGCAGAGTGGTTGCATTCATTACCTTTACTGTATGGTGCGCATATGCAATAAACTTTTATCGTTTTTTTTACCCTTCCAAAGCACAAAAGTAAAATGAGTATTTATTTATATACAGATGGTGCCGCAAAAGGAAACCCGGGAAATGGTGGATACGGAGTTGTTTTAAAATCTGGTCAACATTACAAAGAATTAGCCGCAGGCTTCAGACTTACAACTAACAACCGCATGGAATTACTTGCTGTTATTATTGGATTAGAAGAAATAAAAAAAGAGCAAGCAATTATTCATGTTTATTCTGATTCAAAGTATGTTGTGGAAGCAGTTGAAAAAGGATGGGTTTTTAATTGGGTAAAGAAAGATTTTAAAGACAAAAAAAACAAAGACTTATGGTTGCGATTTTTGAAAATTTACGCGAAGCATCAAGTTAAATTTCATTGGATAAAAGGACACGCTGGGCACCCCGAAAACGAACGCTGCGACCAGTTAGCGGTCGCAGCAGCCGAACAAAAAGATTTACCAGCAGACAGCGGCTATGAAGCCACTTTAGCTTAAACTATTCAATAGGAGTTACAGGTGAAAATTCTGCCATGAAGGCTTCCGCTTTTTCAACCATTACTTTAGAACCAATAAATATGGGCGATCTTTGATGTAAAGATTTAACAGGTAAATCTAATATCCTGTTCAACCCATCTGTTGCCTTACCTCCTGCTTGTTCAATTAAATAAGCCATCGGATTACATTCATAAATCAACCTTAACTTACCACTTTCGGCTCCATAAGAAGAAGGATAAATAAAAATCCCACCTTTCAATAAGTTACGGTGAAAATCGGCAACCATAGATCCTATGTACCTCGAAGAGTAAGGTCTATTACTCGGTTCGTCAATTTCTTGGCAATATTTTAAATACTTTTTTACACCATCTGGGAAATGAATATAATTTCCTTCATTGATAGAATATAATTTTCCAGTTTCTGGAATTTTCATTTGAGGGTGTGACAAACAGAATTCACCAATACTTGGATCAAGGGTAAAACCATTTACACCTTTTCCTGTAGAATACACAAACATGGTTGAAGAACCGTAAATTATATATCCAGCTGCAACCATCTCTCTACCGCTTTGCAAGGCTTCATCCTCAGTAGATACGCCACTTTCATGAATTCTTCTGTAAATGGCAAAAATTGTTCCTACTGAAACGTTTACATCAATATTAGAAGAGCCATCCAAGGGATCAATACAAACTACATATTTTGCATCTCTAGAAATTTCAGAATCGTTGATTGGAATTACATGGTCATTTTCTTCCGAAACAATTAAACAACACTCACCACCTGCTTTTAAAGCTGCAATAAATTGTTCGTTGGCAAATACATCTAACTTTTTTACTTGCTCTCCTTGAATGTTTGTATCGCCTGTCTCGCCTAATATATTAACCAATCCTGCTTTATTTACTTCTCGGTTAACAATTTTGGCGGCAATGGCCAAATCTCTAATTAATCTGGAAAATCCACCTTTAGCAAAAGGAAAATCCGATTGCTTTTCGATGATGAATTGACCAAGTGTGATCATTTGTGACATAGGTATATTTTGTTTTTATAGGTTCGTTTTTTTACCGATTTCTATTACTTCTACTTCTGAAATTTTCCCTTCATGAATAGCAAATCTGATGAAAGTCCGCATGATGTGTAAGCCTTGCTTGCCAGCAGCACCCGGATTCATATGTAACAAATTTAAATTTTTATCTTGAATTACTTTTAAAATATGTGAATGTCCAGAAATAAATAATTTGACATTTTCTTTTTGTAAAAACGCTTTCACATTAGGTGCATATTTGCCTGGATATCCGCCAATATGCGTCATCATTACTTTTACACCTTCACAATCGAATAATTGAACAAAGGGATGAATGATTTTAATATTTTGACCATCTATGTTTCCATAAACGCCTCTCAAAGGCTTAAACTCGCTGAGTTTATCGGACACGTGAACATCGCCAAAATCTCCAGCGTGCCATATTTCATCACAGTCTTTGAAATATTGATATACTTCTTCCGGAAAATAACTGTGTGTATCCGATAATAGTCCGATCCTTTTCAAGCTATAAAAATAAACAAAAAAGTCTCCTCTTTTTCAAGAGAAGACTTCTTTTTTGGTAATAATAAACTATACCTTTTTTACATTGATAGCGTTTAATCCTTTTTTACCATTCTCTTCTTCATACTCAACTTGATCTTCTTTGTCGATTTTGTCGATGAGACCTGAAACGTGAACAAAAATTTCTTTTCCTGTTTCATTGTCTTTAATAAATCCATAACCTTTAGACTCATTAAAGAATTTAACTGTACCTAAACTCATAAAAAAATAATTAATTGATTATTCTAAGATAATTAAAAAAAAATCGAAAAAACGAAAATTATTATTTTTAATCCCTCATTAAAAGATAGTTAAGTATGGTTTCAAATGCTCAATATATGCGTCTGAATATTCATTTTGGGCTTTATAGATCCAAAAACGACCTTTTTTAATTTCTTGATTCTCTTTACTTAATATGAAAATTTGTCGGATAACTGGTGAATCCTCAAAAGAATGAATATCAATGAGCTCTGCTATAAAAAAACCATTTTTGATAGCTATTTCAGTAATTTCTTGAGATGATGCTGGTAATATAATAGCAAATTTGCCATTATTACTTAACAACTGATAGGACTTGGCCAACCATTTGTTCAACATGTCGGTTGTCGCATGTCTAGCCATATTTTTAGCCTGATCAGTAGATTTCAAAGAAGCTTTAAAATATGGCGGATTTGTGATGATTAAATCAAAGGTTTGATTGCTTTCAAAAGTCTCAAAATTCACCTGTTGGCAATTGATATTTGTAGACCATTTCGCATTTGCAAAATTTTCTGCGGCTTGCATTGCAGCCGATTCTTCAATTTCTAAAGCCGTAATATTTGCAGTCGGAAATTGTTGCGCAAGCATCAAGCTCAATATACCTGTACCTGTTCCAATATCTAAAATGGAATGTGCTGTATTAAACTTAGGCAGAGTAGCTAACAAAACCGCATCCGTACCAACCTTCATGGCACAGCGATCCTGAGCTATTGCAAATAATTTGAATTGAAATAAATGGTTAGATTTAGTTCGACTCAATGATATTTCCTAAAGAAGTTTCAAATGTTGATTTATATTTCGAAACATGACCGAAATGTTCTTCATCGATTGAAATATCTCCGCTTGTAACTGTACCTAATAATGTATATTCTACTGAAGATGTTGCCGCAATCTCAATGAATTCAGCTTGTTTAGCAGCTGGCACACTTACTACAATTCTACCTTGCGCTTCACCAAATAAGAAAGCATCTTTTCTGATCGATTCATCTGTTTCAATTTCAAAACCTAAATTTTGAGACATTGCAGATTCCATTAAGGTAACAAACAAACCACCATCTGCAACATCATGTGCTGAGTCAATGGTATTTGATTGAATTAATTGTTTAATAAATTGATGCGTATTGTATTCCTTTTCTAAATCGAAGAATGGTGCCGGTGAAGATTTAACTTGATGGTATGAATATAAATATTCAGAACAAGCAATGTCATTTTTCGATTCACCAATTAAATAAATGGCATCGCCCACATTTTTAAAATCTAAAGTCATCATGGTAGCCTTTGAATCAAGCACACCTAACATACCAATGGTAGGTGTAGGAAATACTGGCCCTTCGTCTGATGATTGATTATAAAAACTAACATTTCCACCTGTAACTGGTGTTTCAAATTTTGTACATGCTGTTCCCATTCCTTTAATTGCAGAAACAAACTGCCAATAAACTTCAGGAATGTATGGATTTCCAAAGTTCAAACAATTGGTGATTGCAACAGGCTCTCCTCCAGCACAAGTAATGTTTCTAGCCGCTTCAGCTACTGCAATAGCACATCCTGTTTCTGGATCTGCATGTACATATCTAGCATTACAATCAACCGTTAAAGCAATCGCTTTATCAGTTCCTTTTATATTTACAATTGCAGCATCTGTTGGTTTATTGGTTGACATATTTGCACCACCAACCATAGAATCATATTGTCCAATAACCCATCTTTTAGAGGCTATATTTGGATGCTTAATTAAAAATTCTGCAACCTCAACTAAATTATCAGGTTCAGCTATTTGATCGATATTAAATTTTTTGTTCTCTTGAAAATAAGCTGGCTCTTTATATTCTCTGTGGTAAACTGGTGCACCACCACCTAATACTAGGTCTTCAGCAGGAACATCAGCAACCAATTCGCCATTCATATAATAATGTAAGCGCTTCGTATCTGTTACCTCGCCAATAATTGCACAATTTAAATCCCATTTTTCGAAAACTGCCTCCACCTCTTTTTCTCTTCCTTTCGTAACCACAATTAGCATGCGCTCTTGTGATTCTGATAAAAGAATTTCGTAAGGCTTCATGTTATCTTGACGAGTAGGTACTTTATCTAAATAAATAACCATACCATGTTCACCTTTAGCAGACATCTCCGAATTTGAACAAATAATACCTGCGGCACCCATGTCTTGCATACCAACCACAGCACCAGTTTTAATAACTTCAAGTGTTGCTTCTAATAATAATTTTTCTTGGAATGGATCTCCTACCTGAACTGCAGGTAAATCATTTACTGAATCTTCGGTAATGTCTTTTGATGCGAAAGCAGCACCATGGATACCATCTTTACCAGTTGCTGAACCAACAATATATACTGGGTTACCTACACCATAAGAAGTTGCAGAAACTGTTTCTCCAACATTTACAATACCAGCAGACATTGCATTTACAAGTGGGTTGATGTTATAGCATTCATCGAAAAACACTTCACCTCCAACAGTTGGAATACCAAAAGCATTTCCATAATCGCCAATGCCTTTTACTACTCCTTTAATCAACCATTTCGTTCTGTCTAAAGATAAATCACCGAAACGAAGTGAATTTAATTGCGCAATAGGTCTAGCACCCATTGTAAAAATATCTCTGTTAATTCCACCAACTCCTGTAGCAGCACCTTGGTATGGCTCTAAGGCTGAAGGGTGATTATGTGATTCGATTTTAAAGCAACATGCCAAACCATCTCCAATGTCAACTAAACCTGCATTTTCCTCGCCAGCTTTTGCAAGCATTCTTGGACCTTCTTTTGGTAAAGTTTTTAACCAAACAATAGAATTTTTATAGGAACAATGTTCACTCCACATTACAGAAAAAATACTCAATTCTGTAAAGTTGGGAACCCTACCTAAAATTTCATTAATTTTTTGATATTCTTCAGGAAGTAAGCCAAGTTCTTTAGCTGTTTCGATGGTGGTTAATTGCGTCTGTTCCAATTGATTTTTTATTTGAGATGTTGCAAAAATAAGAAATTTATAGGCACCGAGCAGCACTGTTGATAATTATCAATTTAGGTGCTTTTTCAACCACTTTTTAAGCTTTAATTTTAGTTGATTAACCGCTTTGTATTTATGATATGATACAATTGGATAAGAATATAGCTCTGAGCCTAATTTTGACTTATATTCTGCAACACCTTGAATATTAGCACCTAATAAATCAATTTTATTGATCCCAAGACTTTGAAAATGATTAAAAAATGCAAAATACAAGGCAGTTTGACCAAAAGTTTCTGCTACACCACCTGTAATTGAAATCAAATAGGCTTGTTCTTGATCAAATGTTAATAAAGCAGATCCATGCAATATATTTGATTCGTATAAGCCAAAAACATATAATTGATTATTTTGATTAAAGAAACTTAACCAACTTAAAACCATTTTAGATTCTACTTTAGAAAGTCCATTTTGAATCATCATTTCAATATGTTCATTAAAAATATCAGCTAAGTTCTCCTCCTCCACTTTTACAACAATTGCATTGTTTTGAGCAATTTTATTTAATTGTCTTCTAATATTTTCGGATGGCTTTTTAGTCGTATTTTGAAGATCTTTTATTAATGTATAATAAATTTTATGATCAAAACCAGACCAGCTGAATGGCCTAATATCATTGTACTTAGGCGCTAATTTTAATTCAATTTGATGGTACTCTTTTTTTAGTTCCAACAACATTTGCTGTAATGACTGATTTATAATAAAATCTTTCAAAGAACGATTAATAAAAAAAGGTGTATAAAAAAAATGAGTAGGTAAA
>JBDKFN010000074.1:0-7358 GCA_039798705.1 Bacteroidota bacterium | reverse complement strand
GGAGGGCAGGTAACAGACTTTAAGGGAGGCGAAGATTATGTGTTCGGAAGAAGGGTAGTAGCAAGCAATAAAAGCACTCATATCGCTTTATTATCAGTCATTCAATCTAATTTTAAAAATTAATAAACAGATAAAAAAAAATCCCCGAAAATTTTCGGGGAATTTTTTTTAGAAATAATATAAGAAAATTTAAGCTGCAGGTTCTGCAACTTCTCTTAAATCAACAGAAACTAATCTAGAAACACCTTGTTCTACCATGGTTACACCATAAACCACATCGGTACTTGCAATGGTACGTTTGTTGTGGGTAACAATAATGAACTGTGATTCATTAGAAAATTTGCGAATGATTTTATTGAACTTATCAATGTTCGTATCATCTAAAGGTGCATCCACCTCATCAAAAATACAGAACGGAGCCGGTTTCAATAAATAAAGAGAGAATAAAATCGCTGTAGCCGTGAGTGTCTTTTCTCCTCCAGATAATTGATTGATTGTCAAAGGGCGTTTGCCTTTTGGTTTTGCAATGATATCAATATCGGAATCTAATGGGTCTTCCGGGTTCAACAAAATCAAATCGCAAGAATCTTCTTCGTTAAATAATGACCTAAATACAATGATAAAGTTATCTCTGATTTGCGTGAATGCTTCCATGAATTTCACTTTAGCTGTATCATCAATTTCTTTAATGGTATCTAGTAAGGACGCTTTCGCCTCCAATAAATCGTTCTTTTGCTCTGTGATAAAAGTAAATCGTTTATTCATCTCGTCGTAAGCTTCCATTGCCAATGGGTTAATGGCGCCGTAGTTGTCGATTTGATTTTTAATTTTATCTGTTTTAGCTTTTAAAGCGTTTTCGTCTTCGCCTTCAGGAATAGCCACTTCTTGCAATTCATCAATGTCCACTCCGAATTCTACAGAAAGTCTTTCTTTTAAAGAAGTCAATTCCATTCTTAACTCCGTTTTCTTGTCACGTAAGTTGGTGAATATTTGCTCAGATTCTTCTTTCTCGTGACGAACCACACGCAATTTATCTTCTAAAATTGAAATTTGCTCACGCGCAACTTGGTAAGAATTTTCAGCTTCATGGGTTGCTTTTTCAATGGCTTCTTTTTCTTCGTACATGCTCAATAACTCGGTGTCCGAATTGTCATGCATTTTTAGAATATCTTCCATTCCTTTGCTAGCCGCTTCGTATTCAGCTGCATTAATTTCAATTCTATCTGTTAAAATTTTAAGGTTGTTTTCTTTGTACTCAATTTCTTTTTCTAAAGCTGAAACCCTATTTTGTTGCTGATGGAATGAAATGTTTCTTTGGTTGTAAGTCGAAGACCTTTCCGTTAATTGATCATTTAAATCATTGAAATTAGCTTGCACTTCAAGGGCATGTTCCGAATAAGACTCTTTGTTTTGCAAAGCACTTTCTAATTCAGGAATCATTTTTGCTAATTGCGATTCATAATCGGCAATTTTAGAAAGGATGTCCTCTCTTCTAATACTGCTATTGCTAATAAAAGTAAGGTACTGTTCTTGTCTAGTTTGGTACGAAATTAATTCAGTATTAATTTTATTGATTTCATCCTTCAAATTAGCTAAATATTCTTGTTGTGTACTTTGCTTCAATTTTAAATGATGCGCAGTTAATTCGTCTAATTGTTGGTTGAATTGATCAATGAATTGGTTGATGTCTTTGATCTCTAATTCTAGGACTTCTAAATTCTTTGCACGTCCAATTCTTTTTCCTTCAAATAAACCTACAGAACCACCAGAAAGAGATACTTTCGTTTTATTGAATTTACCGCTTTTGGCTAATAATATTTTACCATCAATGGTATCTGAACTAATCATTTGATCTTCGTCTTGGGTAATAACCATGACGTTGCCTAATAAGTGATAAGCCAATCGTTGGTATTTATAATCAACGTTGATTACTTTTAAAGCAGGAATCAATGAGTCGTTATCTGCATTAATTTCTGGCATAGGCAAGTCTTTAAGTGCTTCTAACACAAAAAAGTTTGCCTTCCCTTTAGCAGACTGTCCAAGCAATTGAATGCCAGCACGAGCTTCCTGATAAGTATCTACCACATAATAGTTGAGGTAGCTTTCTAAATAACTTTCAATGGCAATTCGATAATCTTCCTCACAAAACAATACATCAGAAAGTAATGGCGCGTTCTTAGACCAATCGCTGTTCTTTTTTAAGAATTTAATTGATTCAGGGAAACCTTCTAAGCTTTCCACTAAACTCTTCGTTAAATTAAATTCGTTTTGTTTTGCGTCCAATTTCCTGGTTTCTCTAGCAAAGCGTTCTTTGATTTCAGCAATTTTCTGATCTGCTTCTTCAATGTCCTTCTTTAATTGTTCTTCTAGGTTATTGGTGTTTTGGTAATTATCGTTTGCTGTTTTTAATTGATTGCTTAATCGTTCAATTTCTTTATCAAACTCAATCATTTCTTCTTGACGAAGATTGGTTTCGGTTGTGGTTCTGGTAATCTCTTGTTCTAAACCAGATTTTTGAACAGTAAGAATTTCAATTTCTTTTTCATTCTTATAGATGATATTTTGATTTTCTTGTAATTGACTTTGCGCAATTTCAAGGGTACTTCTACCTTGTTGGTGAGATTCCTTTAAAATATCTACTTGAGATTTTAATTCTCCTAATTCGTATTCAATTTCGTTTAATATTTTTTGTTCTGATTGAATAGATTGGTTTACAATTGCTAATTGCGAATTGATTTCTTCAACAGATGCTTTATCAACTGATAAGTCAGCAGCAATTTTGCGCTCTTTTTCTTGTAAGAAAGTTAAACGTTCGTTTTTAATTTTCTTTTCGTTTTCATAGCTACGAATTTTGGCAATGAAATCGTTTAAGGTTTTTTGTTGATGCGCAAGTTCTTTCTCTTTATTTAGGGTATCTAATTTAACCTCTTGGATATTTGCTTCAATGGCATCAATAGAAGTAGAGAACTGGCTTTTCTCGTCGTTGAAGGCAACTTCTTGTTTCTCCAATTCTTCCATGGATTGCTTCAAGCCCCCAATTCTAAAGGTGGCTACCTGCGTGCTTAATTCTTTGTATTGTTCTTTAAGCTTGTAATATCTTTCGGTCTTTTTAGCTTGAGACTCTAACGTTTTTAAGTTCTTTTCAATTTCAAATAATAAATCTTCCACACGATTTAAATCGTCTTCAGTATCTTTTAATTTATTAAGTGTTTGTTTTTTTCTGATTTTATATTTTGAAATTCCTGCCGCTTCTTCAAAAAGTGCTCTTCTTGAATTGTCTTTATTGGCTAGAATTTCTTCAATCATTTTTAATTCAATAATTGAATAGGAATCAGAACCAATACCAGTATCTAAAAATAAATCGGTAATATCTTTTAACCTACATTGAACATCATTTAAGCGGTATTCGCTTTCGCCACTACGGTAAAGTTTACGCGTAATAGTTACAGTTGTATAATCGGTAGGAAGTACATTTTTTGTATTATCAAAAGTCAATGAAACCTCCGCCAAATTTGCTGGCTTACGGTTTTTTGTACCATTGAAGATAATGTTCTCCATTTTTTCAGAACGCAAAGTTTTAGTGCTTTGTTCTCCTAAAACCCAGCGAATAGAATCCACAACGTTTGATTTTCCACATCCATTTGGCCCAACAATGGCCGTAATACCTTCATCAAAATTGACGGTAATTTTATCGCCAAAACTTTTAAAGCCTTTAATTTCTAATGATTTTAATCTCACAATTTCCTCCGTTTTTATACGCAATAGCCCTTTTTACAGGGCTTTTCAACTCCTAAATATCCATAGAATAGCTTGCTTTATCAACATTAATTATTCACAGTTTGTGTGGATAAGTTTAGGATAAGTTTTGGTATAAATAGCTGATATATAATATTTTGTGATAAACTGTAAATTGTGTTAATAAAGATATAAACAAAAAAAAGAGGCGCCATTTGACGCCTCTTTTTTGAATAGAATAATTCAGGATTAATAATACCTTAATCTAATTACGCCAGCAATAGATTTTGCTAAACGAATTACTTGGCGAGTATAACCGTATTCGTTGTCATACCAAACATATAAAACTGCACCTTTTCCATCTTTTGCTAAAATAGTTGCAGGGCTATCCACAATAGAAGCATGTGTATTGCCAATCAAATCGCTTGATACTAATTCGTTTGATATTGAATAGTCAATCTGTTCCACTAAATCACCAAATAAAGAAGCTTGTTTAAGGGCATTATTAACCTCCGCTAATGTTACTTCTTTTTTGAAATTTAAATTTAAAATAGCCAATGAAACATCTGGTGTGGGAACTCTTACAGCATTTCCAGTTAAAATACCTGTTAAATGAGGCAATACTTTAGATACTGCTTTATCTGCACCTGTTTCTGTGATAACCATGTTTAAGGCAGCAGATCTTCCTCTTCTGTATTTATCGTGGTAATTATCTAATAAATTTTGATCGTTTGTATAAGAGTGAACAGTTTCGATGTGTCCTTTTTCTATACCAAATGCTGCATCGATTACTTTTAATACTGGTACAATGGCATTGGTAGTACAAGACGCAGCAGAAAAAATATTTTCATCTGCTGCTTGTTGTTCGTGGTTTACACCAAATACAATGTTAGGAATACTTCCACCTGGAGCAGTCAATAAAACTTTAGCAACTCCTTTGGCTTTTAAATGATTTGATAAACCTTCTCTATCTCTTAAAACACCCGTGTTATCAATCACTAAAGCGTCGTTAATTCCGAATGCCGTATAATCAATTGTAGCAGCATCTTTTGCTGCAATCATTGCTACTGTTTGACCGTTAATGATTAAGGCTTTGTTTTCGAAATCTTCTACAATGGTGCCATTAAATGGTCCATGAACAGAATCGTATCTAAGTAAATCAGCTCTTTTACTAATGTCTTTATCTGTATTACTTCTGGTAACAATTGCTCTTAATCTTAATTGTTCCCCTTTACCTGCTTGCATTACTAATTCTCTAGCAGCAATTCGTCCAATTCTTCCAAATCCATACAAAACCACATCTTTAGGGGTAAGTACTTTTTTGTCTAAACCAACATGTGCAGCTAATTTTGTTTGTACAAAACCTGCAACATCTTTGAAGTTGTTTTTTTCTTCGATCCATTCTGCCGCTAAACGACCAAGGTCAATTCTAGAAGGAGCAATGGCTAGCGCAGCAATTTCTTTTGCAATGGATAAAGTATCTTCAATTTCAATAGCTTTGCCAATAATTTGCTGCGCATATAAGTGGTTACTTAAAACTTCGCTTGCACTTACATCAATTAATGGCTTTCTGAATAAAACCAATTCAATGGAGTTGTCGAATGATAATTTTCCAACAACATTAATCAGTTCGATGGCCATTTTTTCTTTGCCAATCCAAACCTTTAATTCTGATTCGTATTTGTTTAACATAGGATGTTTTTTTAGGTGCTCAAAAATAAAAAAAGATTGAACATTAATAAAATATTAACATTCAATCTTTTTAACATTCAGTAGGTTATCCTAAATAAGATTTCAATATTTTGCTTCGAGATGTATGTCTAAGGCGCTGTAAAGCCTTATCCTTAATCTGTCTAACCCTTTCACGAGTTAAATTGAATTTCTCGCCAATCTCTTCTAAAGATAGGGCATGGTTGGTACCTAAACCGAAAAATAATACAATAATTTCTCTTTCTCTTTCCGTTAATGTTGCCAATGATCTTTTGATCTCTTCGCTCAAAGATTCGTTGATCAACATACTGTCCGTATCAGGTGTGTCTTGGTTTTCAAGTACATCTAATAACGTGTTTTCTTCTCCTTGAACAAATGGTGCATCCATAGAAACATGGCGACCTGAATTACTCATGGTGTCAGAAATTTTATCTACGGTAGTTTCTAATAAAATAGCCAATTCTTCTGGAGAAGGTTCTCTCTCAAATTCTTGTTCTAATTTAGAAAATGCCTTGCTTATTTTACTCAATGAACCAACTTGATTCAATGGTAACCTAACAATTCTTGATTGTTCTGCAATTGCTTGTAATATAGATTGACGAATCCACCATACAGCATAAGAAATAAACTTGAAACCTTTGGTCTCATCAAATCTTTTTGCTGCTTTAATCAAACCTAAGTTTCCTTCGTTGATTAAATCTCCAAGTGTTAAACCTTGATTTTGGTATTGTTTAGCTACTGAAACCACAAAACGAAGATTGGTTTTAGTCAACCTTTCTAGGGCAGCTTGATCACCTTCTCTGATTTTTTGAGCTAAAATAACTTCTTCTTCAGCGGTGATTAAGTCTACTTTACCGATTTCATGTAAGTACTTATCTAAAGATTGACTTTCTCTGTTGGTAATTGATTGGGTGATCTTGAGTTGTCTCATTTATCCTCCTTTGGGTTTAAGTTAAAGGTTGCGAATCTACTATAAAATATGCGAAAAACCAATTTTATGCCTTATTTGAGCCCTTTTAAACTCAAATACTGACAAGCTTTCCGCGCTCCTTTACTAGCAAAAATCATACCTTAAAAATCATTTGGCAGATATATTTTTAAGTTAAATCTGCAAGTAGGTGAGTAGAAGCAATTTTTGCCCCTTTTTCAGTTGAAATTATTTTTGCACATTCTACTCTTGGGTCATGCTCGAAAAATAATGTCCAGTTTTCTGCTACAGCTGTTGCCAAAAATTCTTCTTTTTCAGACATTGATAACAAAGGTCTAGTGTCATATGCCATTACAAATGGTAATCCCAGATGTCCAGATGATGGAATTAAATCCGCACAAAAAGCAATTTTTTCGCCATTATGATTAATAATTGGAAGCATCATATGGTCTGTATGTCCTGAGCTGAAACGGATATTGATATTACTTGAAAACTGACCATGGTCCGCTACAAATTTTAATTGACCACTTTCTTGAATAGGGAGGATGTTTTCTTTTAAAAAGGAAGCCTTTTCTCTTGGATTTGGTTTGGTTGCCCATTCCCAATGGTCTTGGTGACTCCAATAAGTTGCATTTGGAAATACAGTACTTAATTTACCTGCATCATCTTTTTGAATACTGCCACCGCAGTGGTCGAAGTGTAAATGAGTGAGCAAAACATCAGTGATATCTGAAAAATCTACTCCAGCGGCGTGCAATGATTTTTGCAAACTAGCATCACCATGTAAATAATAATGGTTGAAAAATTTTGCTTCTTGTTTATTGCCAATTCCATTGTCAATTAAAATAAGTCTGTTATCATCTTCCACCAATAAGCAACGCATTGCCCAAGTACACATGTTGTTTTCATCGGGTGGATTAATATTTTGCCACATTGATTTTGGAACAACACCAAACATGGCGCCACCATCTAATTTAAAAAATCC
>JBDKFN010000073.1:0-7820 GCA_039798705.1 Bacteroidota bacterium | reverse complement strand
TAGAGTCATAATTGTAGATAATTTATCTACAGGCATTCATCCTGATCAATGGTTAACTAATCCAAGTGAATCAGTTAAAGATTTGTCAGTTTATGAAAACGGAAGAGTTTATTTTTTCAATGGTGATTTCAGAACATTATTGAATAAAATGACTGCGAATCAAAATTACATTCAAGAACATTATGGTTTAGTTTTCGATAAATTCACAGATGTGTTTCACTTTGCAGCCATTGTTGGTGGTCGTGCAAAAATTGATGGTGATCCAATGATGGTAGCAATTGATTTAGCAATTGATGCAGAATTTTTCTATTGGGTTTGTAACCATAAACCTGCAAGGGTAATGTATCCAAGCTCTTCAGCTGCTTACCCAATCGATTTACAATCTGATACAGATTTCGTTGCTTTAAAAGAAAGCGATATCGACTTTGATCATAATTTAGGAAAACCCGATATGACTTACGGTTGGTCAAAATTAACTGGAGAATACTTAGCTAGAATTGCTGCAAAATATTATGGTATTTCGGTAGCATGTGTGCGTCCGTTTTCTGGTTATGGCGAAGACCAAGATTTAACTTATCCAATTCCGGCAATAGCTTTAAGAGCTGCGAAAAAAGAAGATCCATTTGAAGTATGGGGTTCTGGAAAGCAAGGTAGAGATTTCGTTCACATCGATGATTGTATTGATGCAATCTTTTTAGCGATGGATAATATTACAGATGGTTCGGCAATCAATATTGGTGCTGGTAGATTATATTCTTTCTTAGAAATTATTGATGTATTTGCAGGTTTTGCAGGATATCAACCAACCATCAAACCATTGCTAGATAAGCCAGTGGGAGTACATGCCAGACATTCTGATATGACTTATGTTTTAGAAAAATATGGTTGGACTCCTAAAATTTCTTTAGCGGAAGGTTTGAGAAGAGTTTATGATAAAGCCGTTGAAAATAGTAAAAAGTAAAATTATACTATTTGAAAATGTCGACTGAAAAAATAGTACTCTTTGGACCTGGACCTCAATTTAAAGGAGGAATAGCAAATTACAATACTTCATTGGCTAAGGCATTAGATGCGCTTGGACACGAAGTACATATTGTGTCATGGACGCAACAATACCCAGCTATTATTCCAAGAGATTTTATTGATAGGAGTTCTAAAGCAGATCAATTAGCAGGAACAAATATTAAAATTACTTATATCACTAATTATAATAATCCCGCAACTTGGGCTGAAACTGTTAATTTCATTGCAAATTTACAGCCGTCTAAAGTAATATTTCAGTGGGCCATAGCGATACAAGGTTTACCCATGGGATACATTGCTAGAGGGTTAAAGAAACGAAACATTGAAGTTATTTTTGATTTACACTTAGTCATTCAAAAGGAAGCAAGTTCTATTGATAAAATATTTACCAAATATGGATTAAGCGTAGCGGATACCTACATTACACATTCTTATCAAACGGTGGAGGAATTGAAACACACTTTTCCAAAATTGAAACTTACAGTTAATGAAACTGGACTACGGGCAAAAGATCAAACTAGAACTGTAATTAAATTATATCATCCAATTTATGATATGTTTAAACCGCAAGCAGATTTTGACGTTGCATCAAAAAAAGCAAGTTTAAATTTAGCGCCAAAAGTATTGTTGTTTTTTGGTTTTATCAGGAAATACAAGGGTTTACATCAAGTAATTGAATCTTTTGCAGCAGTTGCAAAACAAAGAGAGGATGTTTCTTTGCTAATTGTTGGCGAATCTTTTTGGCAAACATTAGATCAAAATAAATGGAGTACGCGTATTAAAAAAGCATTGTTTAATACTGCAAAATCTATTTTCTTAAATAACACCGATAACGAACAAGATTACCGTCCATTGGAATTAATTGAAAAATATCAATTGCAAAATAGGGTAGCGGTTATCAACGAATTTGTGCCAAATGAAAAAGTACATGAGTATTTTCAAATAGCAGATGCTATATTATTATACTATTTAAATGCCACACCATCTGGCGTGGAATCTATTAGTTATAATTTTGATTTACCTGTTTTGGCTACAAAGGTTGGTCATTTTCCAGAAACCATCAAACATGGCTACAATGGTTATTTAGCTGAAGATAGAGACATTCAATCAATGGCGAATGAGATGATTCACATGTTAGATCATCCAATAGATCGAAAAAATGTAACAGAAACAGCAAAGCATTTAAGCTGGGAAAATTATGCTAAAGCAATTTTAAACAACTAACATGATCAAAGAAATATTTTCAACTGCATTTCATTTAACCAAAAAAAACGCCATTGTATTAATTGGTGTGTTTTTGAGTATTGTGCTGTTGTCTTTTCTATCCGGTTTAATAGGTGCATTATTACAAAAACAAATGATTGCATCTTTGATCTATAATATTTTTTCGTTGTTCTTAAATATTTTCATTACGGTAACAACAATTAAGATGGCTTTTGCAATTATTGATGAAAAAACATTGGATTTTCAAGCCATCAAACCCAATAAAATAGAGGCTTTGAAGATTGTGAGAGCAAGTTTTTATTTAATTTTATTGGTCATGGCGTTGATGTTTCTAACAGTTGGTTTTTTAGAAATTTTAGGAGTAATTGACCAAAGTTTTACTGCTTTTTTTGAAGTGGTATCGAAAAATCCAACCGCAATATTTAACGATAGTTTTGTGCATTTAGCCTATATATTTGCAGTCCTTTTATTAATTATTTTACCGACTTTGTTGGTTTATGTAAGACTTGGATTTGTTAATTATTTAATCATTGACAAGCAATTAGAAGTAGGGAACGCCTTCTTGTTAAGCTATCAATTAACCAAAGGTAAATTAGGCTTTATTGTGTTGCTATATTTAGCCATTTTAGCTTTAAACATCATAGGTTTAGCCTTTTTATTAGTTGGTGTTTTATTTACGATACCAATGTCTTTTCTAATAATTGCACTGGCGTATCGCTACTTATTTCCAATCATCATAGTTGAGGATAACAATTTTGGAATTTAGTAGGAATATGAAATCTTTTTTTGCAAAAATATACGCAGCTATACTAACTAGAAAATTGCAAAAGCAACAATTGCATGCAGTTCATATTCAAAACCAAATTCTACTAGATTTAGTACAAAAAGCGAAAGAAACAAAATTTGGGAAGGCGCATCATTTTGAAGCAATTAATTCTTATGAAGCCTATCAAAGGGCTGTTCCTGTTAGGGATTATGAAGAGTTTCAGGTTCCCTATATGCAAGATTTAATTGCAGGAGAATCGGATGTTTTGTGGCCAGGCAAACCAATTTATTTTTGCAAAACTTCTGGAACAACATCGGGTGTAAAGTATATTCCAATTACTAAAGATTCTATGCAACATCACATCGATGCTGCAAAAATGGCGTTACTTTGTTACATTCAAGAAACAGGTAAAGCGGACTTTTTGAAAGGGAAATTAATTTTTTTACAAGGTAGTCCGTTGCTTGATCAGAAATCTGGGATAGCCACTGGAAGGTTATCTGGCATTGTGGCTCACCATGTTCCTGCTTACTTACAGAAAAACAGATTGCCTACTTATGAAACAAATTGTATCGAAGATTGGGAGTCAAAATTAGATGCAATTGTGGAGGAAACAATTGATCAAAACATGACACTTATTTCTGGTATTCCACCTTGGGTGCAAATGTATTTTGATAAATTAATTGAAAAAGCTAACACGCAGAAAATAAAAGATATCTTCAAAAACTTTTCATTATTTGTATATGGAGGGGTGAACTTTGAACCTTACCGTGCAAAAATTGAGCAAAGCATTGGAAAGAAAATCGATACCATCGAGACATACCCTGCATCTGAAGGTTTCATTGCCTTTCAAGATAGCCAAACAGCAGACGGCTTATTGTTAAATATAAATGCCGGTATATTCTTTGAATTTATTCCGGTTGAAAACTATTTTGATGAAAATCCAAAAAGATTAACCTTAGCTGAAATAGCACTTAATCAGAATTATGCAATTGTATTAACCACTAATGCTGGGCTTTGGTCTTATAGTATTGGAGACACCATAAAATTTGTAAGCAAGTCGCCATACCGTATTAAAGTTACTGGACGTATTAAACATTTTATTTCGGCATTTGGAGAACATGTAATTGGTGAAGAAGTAGAATATGCTTTAATGACTGCTGCTAAAGAAATAGGACTCGCAATCGCTGAATTTACTGTTGCACCTCAAGTAAACCCAACAGACAATTGCCTTCCATACCACGAGTGGTTTATTGAAACAGCCGAAAACATACCCAACCTTTCAGATTTTGAACATAGAGTGGATGAGCTGTTGCAAGAAAAAAATGTATATTACAAAGACCTGATTCAAGGTAAAGTATTGAGGCGTTTAAGAATTAATATTTTACCTAAGGGTGCTTTTATTGATTATATGAAAAAGGAAGGTAAGCTAGGTGGTCAAAATAAAGTGCCTAGGTTATCAAATGATAGAAAAATTGCAGATCAATTAATTGTATGATAAATTCAGAAAACAAAAAACACATTGCAATTCTTGGATCTACTGGTTCTATTGGAACACAGGCATTAGAAGTGGTAGAAGCTAATCCCCATTTATTCAAAGTTGAAGTGTTAACCGCTCATCATAATGCAACTTTATTAGCTGAACAAGCACTGAAGTTTGATGTGAATGCGGTAGTCATTACAGATGAAAATCAATATGCATGGTTAAAAGATAAATTAGCGGGAACAGATATTAAAGTTTTTGCTGGTGAACAAGCATTATCAGAAGTAGTTACTTTCTCTAATATAAACATTGTTTTGACAGCCTTAGTAGGCTATGCTGGTTTAAAACCAACCATTGCAGCCATCAAAGCAAAGAAACACATCGCGCTTGCAAATAAAGAAACATTAGTGGTAGCCGGTGATTTAATTACTGCTTTAGCAGAGCAATATGATGTAAGAATTCTACCAGTAGATTCTGAACATTCTGCCATATTTCAATGTTTAGCTGGTGAATGGCATAATAAAATTGAGAAGATTTATTTAACAGCTTCCGGTGGACCTTTTAGAGGCATGGATCGTTCAGCATTAATGAACAAGACCAAAGCAGAAGCATTGAAACATCCCAATTGGACAATGGGTGCAAAAATCACCATCGATTCTGCATCCCTTATGAATAAAGGTTTAGAAGTAATTGAAGCTAAATGGCTTTTTAATTTAAACCCAGAACAAATTGATGTAATTGTTCATCCTCAATCAATCATTCATTCCATTGTTCAATTTGACGATGGCTCGATGAAAGCGCAAATGGGTTTACCAGATATGAAGTTGCCCATACAATATGCATTAACTTATCCGCAAAGAACCATCACCGATTTTCCTCGTTTTGATTTTTTAAATTATCCTACATTGAGTTTTGAAAAAGCAGATACTGCTACTTTTCAAAATTTAGCTTTGGCTTTTGACGCAATGAAAAAAGGGGGTAACATGCCATGCATTTTGAATGCCGCAAATGAAGAGGTAGTTGCAGCGTTTTTAAATGACCAAATTGGATTTTTAGAAATGTCTGATGCCATTGCAGATTGTATGCAAAAAATTACATTTATTGAGCGCCCAAATTACGAGGACTATGTAGCTACCGATACAGAAAGCCGTATATTTACACGCAATTGGATTTTGAATAAAAATAAATAATATTTTATATGAATGGACTGATCATGGCTGCACAATTAATTGCAGGCCTTTCAATTTTAGTAGTCTTACACGAGTTAGGTCACTTTTTAGCAGCTCGTGCTTTTGGAATCAAAGTCGAAAAATTTTATTTGTTTTTTGATGCTTGGGGTTTTAAATTATTTAGCGTAAAAATTGGCGAAACAGAATACGGAATTGGATGGCTTCCACTTGGAGGTTATGTGAAAATTGCTGGAATGATAGATGAATCAATGGATGTAGAAGCAATGAAAGCTCCTGCTGAACCTTGGGAGTTTCGATCAAAACCAGCATGGCAAAGATTAATCGTAATGATTGGTGGGGTAGTCGTGAATTTAATTTTAGGAATATTTATTTTTTGGATGTTGACCTTTAAATATGGTGATACTTACATTCCAAATGAGCAAGCTAAAAACGGAATTGTTGCTTATGAATTAGCAAATGAAATAGGTTTACAATCTGGCGATAAAATTTTAAGCATCAATCATAAGCCTTTAGTAAAATTCTCTGACATGTGGAGTTCTGCAGTATTAATGGGTAATGCTGTTATTGAATTTGATAGAGCAGGACAAACGCAACAAATTACCATTCCAACAAATTTCATTGAAAAATTATCTGAAAAAGGCAGAACAAATTTCATTGATGATTTTCCAAGAGTGGAGAGTAAATTAGATAGTTTAATTGCAGATGGTAGTGCTGAAAAAGCAGGCATGCAAGTTGGCGATGTAATTTTAACAGTCAATGATTCTGCTGCACAATTTATGGATCAACTGAAACCAATTGTTATTAAAAATGCAGGTAAAGCAGTTGACGTTTCGGTATTAAGAGGCGATGAAAAACTGAATTTCATAGTTGATATTAGTAAAGAAGGAACAATCGGATTTTTCCCAAAGAAAGATTTCGAATTGAAAAACATTCAATATAGTTTTGTTTCGGCATTGCCAATTGGCGCTTCGAAAGCTTGGTCTACTTTAACAGATAATGTAAAAGGTTTAGGTAAAGTTGTTAGGGGTGAGGTGGCAGCAAATAAAGCGGTTCAAGGCCCTATTGGTATTGCAGCAATTTATGGTTCTACTTTTAATTGGATTAAATTTTGGACACTAACTGCAATCCTATCCATGATATTAGCATTCATGAATATTTTACCAATTCCAGCATTAGATGGAGGACATTGTGTTTTCTTAATTATCGAATCCATTATTGGTAGACCTTTAAGTGATAAATTCATGGAACGTGCACAAATGGTTGGTTTTGTAATTTTGATCAGTTTAATGGTATTTTCTTTCGGAAACGATCTTTGGAAAATATTTTCAAAATAAAAAAATGAACTATTTTGAATTTTATGAAATTCCTGTTTCTTTTTTAGCTGATGAAAAAATCATCAAGCAACGCTATTATTTAAACAGTAAAAATTACCATCCTGATTTTTTTATCAATGAATCTCCAGAAAAACAGGCAGCCGTTTTACAATTGTCTACAGTTAATAACGAAGCCTATCGTTTGTTTACCAACTTTGACAAAAGGGTAGAATATGTATTGACCTTAACCGGACAAATTTCAGCTACCGAAAAACATGTTTTATCTCCTGTTTTTTTGATGGAAATGATGGATATCAATGAACAAATTTCGGATTTAAGTACTGATAACCCTGATGCAATTGCTGCAATGTTTCAAACTATTGCAGATCTCGAATTAGACTTAAACAACTATTTGCAAGAGAGTTGCACTAAGTTTGATGCCCATTTATCAACTGAAAATAGTGATATTTTAGCAGCTATAAAGGACGCATTTTATAGAAAAAAATATTTGTTGCGAATTAAAGATAGTTTGAATAAGTTTGCAATCTGAATTAGTAAGTAATTTAGAAATGTCAAGAATGCCCAGCTGGCGGAATTGGTAGACGCGCTGGTCTCAAACACCTGTGGGAAACCGTGCCGGTTCGACTCCGGCGCTGGGTACTAAAAAAGCCTCTGAATTTTCAGAGGCTTTTTTTTATGTTTTCTTATCTTATTATAAAATATTATCTCACCAAGTTAATGCTACCGGTTTGAGTTCTTACCCTAGAAGTTAAAGTATAGAAGTAAGTTCCTGCACCCGCACCTTCGCCATCCCATTCAAATTC
>JBDKFN010000072.1:0-7907 GCA_039798705.1 Bacteroidota bacterium | reverse complement strand
AAAATTTCAAATTTCATTTAATTAATAATCTATCATTTAAGCAATTGCTAAAAAACCAATTAATGGTCATTTTTAAGCAATGAAGCCAGATTATTATTACGATATCGTATTAAATACTATTCCACGAATCGGTCCACAAACCATTAAAATATTATTAAAATACTTTGAAAATGCGGAACAAATTCTTGCTGCATCAACTCAAGAGTTGGTACAAATCCCTAAAATTGGTCCTAAAGTTGCGCTTCTCTTAAAATCAAAACTAGACGAAAAGCATATTAATGCCGAACTTGATTTTATTCTAAAAAATGACATAGAAGTAATTGCTTATCACCATCAGAATTATCCTTTTCGTTTAAAGCAATGCATAGATGCACCATATTTAATGTACTACAAGGGTAATGCCAATTTAGCGAAGAAGAAAATTATTGGAATTGTTGGTTCTAGAATAGCAACGGATTATGGAAAAAGTTTCATCAAAAATTTGATCAAAGAATTAGCACCATTTGATCCATTAATTATCAGCGGTCTTGCATACGGAATAGATATTACAGCGCATCAAGAGGCCTTAAATAACCAGCTCGAAACGATAGGAGTAATAGCACATGGTTTAGATTTAATTTATCCAAAATCACATACTTCCATTGCCAAAGAAATGATCAATCAAGGAGGATTATTAACGGAATATGGAATTGGTTTAAGGCCTGAAAAAGGATTTTTTCCAGCACGAAATAGAATCATAGCAGGTTTATGTGAGGCCATTGTGGTGGTTGAAGCCAGGCTGGGAGGTGGTGCGTTAATCACCGCAGATATTGCCAACTCCTACGATCGAGAGGTGTTTGCCCTACCCGGTAGGATTTACGATACGCAAAGTATGGGATGTAATCAATTAATTAAAGCAAACTTTGCACATTTAATTAATTCTGCAGAAGATTTAATCAATGCATTAGCTTGGGACGAACCAATTACAAAAAGGGTAATTCAAACAAATTTACTAGCAGATTTATCCCCTTTTGAGCAGTCAATTATCATTCAGTTACAAAATATACCAATTCAAATAGATGATTTAATGTTACAGTTAAATTGTAGTACTGCTGATTTGTCAATTAGCCTTACAAATCTTGAAATTAAAGGGCTAATAGGCTATTTACCTGGTAAGATTGTAAGGGCATTAAATAATTAACATCAAATAATTAATTCCATCTTTTTCAACTTATTAATCATCAAATATTGATTAAATTGCAGCCTGAAAATTAGGTTTCTAAATTCATATGAAAAGAAAATTTACCATTGTACTGTGCAGTTTAATTATTGCAATTAGTGTATCGTCTTTTGCGCCTCGTAAAAAGTTTGATGCAAGACCAACCAATATTATTTTAATGATTGGAGATGGAATGGGTTTAACTCAAATTAGTTATTCTTTATTGACTTCAACTCAGAAAATGAATTTTGAACGTTTCAATTATATTGGGTTTAGCAGAACTTCTTCAAGCAGCCACAAAATTACAGATTCTGCTGCAGGGGCAACTGCATTATCATGTGGCAAAAAAACATATAATGGTGCCGTTGGTGTTTTTACAAATAAACAACCCATGACTACCATATTAGAGCTTGCAGAGAAAAACGGGTTGGCAACTGGTTTAGTAGCCACTTGCGACATCACACATGCTACACCTGCTGCATTCATTGCGCATCAGCCTTCTCGTAATATGTACGAAGCAATTGCAAAAGATTTCATGGCTACCGATATCGATCTATTTTTGGGTGGAGGTTTAGATAATTTTAATAAAAGAAAAGATACGGAAGACCTTACTAGGCAATTACGCATTAGAAATTATGATGTATTAACTAGCTTGGAAGAGCTTTGGAATTATGAGCCAACTAAAAAGAAAATTGCGGGTTTATTTGCACCTAAACATTTAGCAAAAATGCAAGAAGGAAGGGCAGATTATTTACCATTTGCCACTAATTTCGCTACAGATTATTTAAAGAAAAACAAAAAAGGTTTTTTCTTGATGGTAGAAGGCTCACAGATTGATTGGGGAGGACATGATAATGATGCAGAATATATCAGAAGAGAATTAAATGATTTTGACCTAGCTATAGGTAAAGCCCTTGATTTCGCTGACTTAAACGGAAATACATTGGTAATCGTAACAGCCGATCATGAAACAGGTGGTTTTGCATTAAGCGGCAATGAAGATGATAAAACCAAAGACGATTTAGAACCTAAATTCATTACTAAAAACCATACGGCAACCATGGTACCTGTATTTGCTTATGGGCCAGGCGCAGAGAAGTTTACAGGTATTTATCAAAACACAGCCATTTTTGAAAAAATGGTTGAATTATTCAAATTTTCAAAATAAATAAAATTAAAAATAGCTTGTAACAATTTGGTTAAGTGTTGGTATTATTTAGTGCAACTCATTAACATTGTTTGTAAATTTAAAATTAGATTATGAAAAACACCTTCCTAATTTTTGCCCTTTTAATAACAATAATATTTTCTAGTTGTAAAACTCCCAATATCTTATTATCCGAGAACCTTCAAAAGGCAGCTGTGCCAATGGAAGTAAAGGGCCGTCAAGGATTTCGGATTCATCAAGTATTAACTTATGGTGCTTTTAAAACAGGTAGGGTAAAAAGAGGTTGGGTAAGTGCGGGAAACATTCAATTTGTACTTAATTTTCAAAAAGCAAAAGAGAAATTTCAATTTAAACAAAATACTCCGGATTCAACTGCCAGTGCCATGGTATATGCGGTTGGTAAATTTGAAAGTACCAGTTATGATTTTTTCAGAGGTAGATCTAATTGGAATTTCAATATTGGTTTAGATTATAAAAATACTTTTGCAGGAACTATCGTACCAGATCAATCAAAAGAAAATTCTTGGGAATTTATAGTTTATAATCCTGAAAGTAGCTTTGCGAATAATGGAGATTGTGGTTTTGCGAAAGATAAATTGGGAAATGAAATTAAAATTATTCCAGTTAAAAAACTAGAAGGTCAAAAAAACTGGATAAATTTTGCCAATTTTGGTTTTGAATTTCAATATAAAAATACCGCTATTGCTGCTGTTAGCGTATTAAATAATGGTAGAGTTTGGATTGATCCAAGTATTCCATCAACTTTACAAATGGTTGTTTCGAGTATGTCTTCGGCAATATTATTGAGAAGTAATTTAGAACAAGCAGCCCAAAATAACGCGCTAAACAACCCGATTAATTCTCCTTCAAATCATGGAGGACCGCAACATCATCGTTAATGGTTTAATATTTATTTACATGATTAATTAAGGCGAGAATGTCTTGTTGATTCATGCAATTAAAATGACCTTTAGGACATTTTTGAAATCCAATTTTACTACATGGCCTACACGACAAATCTTTTACTTCATAGTTAAAAGCTGTATCGGTTGCATACGGACCCATTCCAAAATCTTGTGTTGTATTTCCCCATATGCAATGTATTTCTTTGTTAAATGCAGCTGCTATGTGCATTAACCCCGTGTCGTTTGCTATAATTTTTTGAGCTTGTTTAACCAAAGAAGCAGATTGGTTGAGGTTATATTTTCCACAAGCATTGAATATTCCATCCGGTTTTATTTTGATTAGTCTTTCTGCTAAGGCGGTGTCTGTTGGCCCGCCTAAAAGAACTATGGGTTGGGAAATTCCTTTAATGACTTCCATCAGTTTTGATTCGGGTAATCTTTTGGTATAATGTTGCGCCCCAATTACAATTCCTACATAGCCATTTTGAAAGGCTAGGGGCAACGAAGTCAACGATACCTCATCTTGTGTGTCAATAAAATAATCAAGTCCTTGGTCGTCTTTAATTACGCCTAAAGGTTTAACACAATCTAGGTAACGATCAACTATATGAACCTTAGGAAGGGTATTGATTTTTAAATTCACCAATAACCATTTTTGCAGGTTTAATTTATTAAATGAAAAAGACTTAATTCCCAATGCTAGCTTGAGCTTGAGTGTCCTTAAGTTATGGTGTAAGTCGATGATGTAATCAAATTTTTCAGCTTTTAATTGTTGAATTAAACTATCCCAATTTTCATTGTTTAATAAATGAATTTGATCGATATATGGGTTAGCCGAAATGACAGATTGAAAGTTCGATTTTGTTAAAAAATGAACATCTGCACCTAATTGTTTTTTTAGTCCACGAACAACAGGAGTGGTTAATACAATATCACCAATAGAACTAAAACGAACAACTAAGATTTTCATTAAATATTATTTTTTCTTTGTTGAAAATACTGAAAAATTTCTTCTTTTGATAAGGAATTTAAGCAGTTTGCTTTACTCATTCCACCTTTTCTTCCAACGCAAATCCCATAATACATATCTAAATAACCTTCCTTACGATGGGCATCTGGGTTAATGGATAACATTACACCTTTCGAAATGGCATAATCAATGTGGCGCCAATCTAAATCTAAACGCAAAGGATTTGCATTAATTTCAATCACTACATTATTTGCTGCACAGGCATCAATTATTAATTTATGGTTAATAGGATATCCTTGTCTAGCCAACAATAATCTGCCAGTTGGATGTCCAAGAATGGTTGTATATGGGTTCTCTATGGCTTTCAATAACCTATTTGTGGCTTTTGCTTCATCCATTTTTAAGTTGGAATGAACAGAGGCAACAATAAAGTCAAAAGATTTTAATATTTCTTCTGGATAATCTAAAGATCCATCAGATAATATATCAGATTCAATGCCAGAAAAAATAGTGAAATTTGGATTGGCTGCATTCAGCTTTTTAATTTCTAATTGTTGTGCTAATACTCGCTCTTCCTTAAGCCCGTTGGCATAAAAGGCCGATTGTGAATGGTCGCAAATACCTAAATATTCATAGCCTAATGTTTCACAATAGTCGGCCATTTCTTTCAAGCTATGAATTCCATCTGAATAGGTGCTGTGATTGTGTAAACTTCCTTTTAAATCGCTGAGCTCAATTAATGTTGGAATATTTCCAGCTTTAGCTTTTGCAACTTCACCTAAACCTTCTCTTAATTCTGGCGCAATAAATGGTAATTGAAAATGTTCATAAATTTTAATTTCATTTTCAAAATGTATATCAACTAATTCTTTTTGATTAAAATTTGCTATCTCTGAAAAATGTGCTTCATTTCCTGTTAATAAAAACAGTTGTGAACTCCAGTTTTCGTTGTTGCTAAATTTGCAATGAATTTTAGTTTGATTTTGCGTTTGTAAGATCCAATAATTTTCTTGTTCAATATGGACTTCAAAGCCCATTTTTTCAGCAATAAAATGCTGTAATTCAGTTTTTTGTTCAGTATTTATTAGCAGCGAAATTTCGTTTATAATTTCACATTTTCTCCGCATTTCACCTGTATATACAATATCTATATTGGTGAAAACTTCTTTCGTATTTTGAATTAATTCTTCGGTAATGACCAATGCATTTGCATATAAATTCTTACCACTATTTGACCAGAAAAACTCAATTTGTTTTTTAACATCTTCTTGGGTTTTAAATCCAAAACCTTTAGCCTCAACTAATCTGTTTTCATTACAAGCATAGTATAATTCACCAATGCTGTCAATGTTCAATTCTTTCCAAATGATGCGAATTTTCTTTGGTCCAATTCCTTTAATTTGAAGCATGTCTATGATGCCCGAAGGAGTGAGGTCTCTAATGGCTGCTAGTTCAGCAATATCACCAGTCTCAATTAATTCTATGATTTTTCCTGCGGCACTTTTTCCAACCCCTTCAATTTTTGCTAAATCTTCTAAACTCTTACTGGATAAGGGTTCTGCATATTTGCTTAGCTTAAAATGGGCATTGCTAATATTCTTTATTTTAAAGGGATTTTCTTCATGCAATTCCAGTAATTGTGCAAAAAGTTTAAGCGCTCTAATGATGGTTTTATTGTCCAATTGATGTTGATTATTGAATGTTTAAATTAACAGGTATTCTTGTTTGAATTCCCCTAACAGATTTGATGTTTGCGAATTCTTGGTAATATTGATATCCTTCTCCGTATTCCGCTTTTAAAAATTGCATTTTTATTTTACCAGATAAACCAGTTAGAATTTTTTCTAAAGTTGCAGTCTCTTCTGGTAAATTAATGATTCGATAATCTTTTAAATTTGCTTTTTGTGCTGCTAATCTTAAGGCATCATTCATATTTCCTAGGCTATCGACTAGTCCAATTCTTAAGGCATCTGAACCACTCCAAACTCTACCTCCAGATATGTTTAAGACTTTTTGGATTGGAAGGTTTCTACCCGTAGCAACTTTATTGGTAAAGTCTTTATAAATTTGATTGACCGATTGCTGAATGATATTTTTTTCTGATGGACTTAAAGGCCTACTGTAATCGCCAAGATCAGCAAATTCAGCTGTTTTAGTTCCATCAAAAGTGATCCCTAATTTGTTTTTAAAGAATTTTTCAGCATTAAATAAAACACCAAATACACCTATTGAACCTGTAATGGTGTTAGGTTCCGCAATAATTTGATCTGCTGCACAAGCGATGTAATAGCCTCCTGATGCCGCAACATCTCCCATAGAAGCAATAACGGGTTTTACTTTTTTAGTTAAAATAACTTCTCTCCAAATTACATCAGATGCCAATGCACTACCTCCAGGTGAATTAATTCTTAATACAACTGCTTTTACATTTTTATCTAATCTTGCTTTACGAATAGCCGCTGAAATTCTTTCAGAGCCTATGTTGTCGTCATTTCCACTACCAGAAACAATTTCACCAGCAGCATAAATCACAGCAATTTTATCTGTTGCAGTTGAAGCTTTAATAGGATTAGATTGTAAGTACTCGCTTAATCCTACCAATTTCAATTCCTCTTCGTTATTGTTATTGCTGATTTTTGAAAGTTCAGCGATAATTTCATCTTTATATTTCAAACCATCTACCAATTTATATTTTACTGCATCTTGTGCTGTTTGCACTTTTAATTCATTTGCAATTGCGGCTAATTCTTTAATGGAAATATTTCTACCTTTTGAAACTTGAGTTAAAAAATGTTGATAAACCGAATTCAATAATACATTGGTTTGTAACTTACTTGAATCGCTCATATGGTCAAGCATATATGGTTCTACCGCGCTTTTGAAACTGCCAACGCGAATAATTTCTGGTTCGATTTCGAGTTTTTCTAAAGCGCCCTTATAAAACATTACTTTTGCACTAAACCCTTTAAACTCTAATAAACCTGCAGGGTTTAAGTAAATTTTATCGGCAACACTTGCTAAATAATAAGCTTTTTGTGTATAAACTTCGCTATAACTGATGATTGGTTTTTTCGATTTTTTAAAATTAATTAAGGCATTTCTAATTTCTTCAACACTTGCAATTCCTGAAGAAATTTCGTCAATGTCTAAATAAATTGCTTTGATATTATCGTCAGTTGATGCCGCATTGATTAAAGCGACTATATCGGTTAACCCAGGTTGTTTATCTTGATCAAAATTGCTTAGGTCGAAATTTTTGAATGGGTTTTTTGAACTTCTTTCTACGATATCATTGTTTAAAATGAGATGTAAAATACTATTAGATTTAATTTCGCTTGTGGTATCTTTGCTTGCATTTGCAACTAAACCAACAATGATTAAAATTCCGATTATTAACAAAGCGAATGCAGATAGGATAGCCCCTAACATAGAGGCAAAGACCATTTTAAAAAATTGTTTCATTTTATTGTAATATTTGCAATAATACTAATTATTTGGAGTAGAAATTAAATCATGAATATAATCATTTTATTAGGCACCAATATGGGCGAACGTTTGGAAAATTTAACACATGCCAAAACACTTATGGCGCCTTATCTTCAAATTATTCAAGAGTCTAAAATATATCAAACTGCTGCTTGGGGTAATACCGATCAAGCAGACTTT
>JBDKFN010000071.1:0-8134 GCA_039798705.1 Bacteroidota bacterium | reverse complement strand
GTATAGGTCAACCGATTTAGTTAGTTTTCCAGTACATACGATCAAAAGCCCACTAGCTAATGGGTCTAGTGTTCCAGCATGACCAACTTTAATTTTTTTTATGCGTAAAGAATTTCTAATTTTTCCAACAACATCAAAAGAAGTCCATGTTAATGGTTTATCTATGAGTAAAATTTCCCCTTGCACAAAATCAAACGCTTTGCTCATTGTTATAAGATTGAAATGTTTACGCCAAATGCGTATAGAATTAGTATGGTAGCACCTACCACAATACGGTAATAACCAAATATTTTAAAACCATTATTACTAATGTAATTGATGAAAGATTTAATTGCAAAAATCGCAACTAAAAAACCGACTACATTACCAATAATTAATAATTGAATATCGTTGCTGTTTATGCTTATGCCTAGTTGATAGTAGTCGTAACTCTTTTTTAATGTAGCGGCAAACATGGTTGGTACAGCTAAGAAAAAAGAAAATTCTGCTGCTTGTTTTTTCGAAAGTTTTTGGGTTAAGCCACCAATAATAGTTGCCGCAGACCTAGACACGCCAGGTATCATAGCGATACATTGAAATAAACCAATTTTAAATGCTCGGGGATAAGTTACTTCATCTTCGGTTCTGCTTTCGCTTTTTTGAATCCACTTATCAATTAAAATAAATATAATTCCACCAATCATTAACATCATAGCAACTACGATAATATTTTCCAGTAGTGCATCAATGGCATCAGAAAATAACAAGCCAAAAACAGCAGCAGGGATAAATCCGGCAATTAATTTAAAATAGAAATCAATGCTTTGAAAAAACTTTTTCCAATACAACACAACTACCGACAAAATGGTCCCGAATTGAATGGCGATGGTAAATAGCTTTGTAAAGTGATCTGCACTAATTCCCATTATAGAAGTAGTGATGATCATGTGACCTGTTGAAGAAATTGGTAGAAATTCGGTTAACCCTTCAACAATAGCAATTATAATTGCTTCAAAAATAGACATTTTGCTTATTTAGCTTTTTTTAAGATGCCTGCAATAACTACGATAATTCCAATTAATATAACAATCGGCGCTAAAGTAATTTTTCTGAAATCTAAAATGTTTTCAGTGCCGCTCATTAAAATAAAACCTAGGAATAATGTAATTACTCCGGCAATAATGTATTGATAGTTTACTTTTCCAAAAACAAAATCAGTATTTTTTTCGCTTTTGTTAGTTGAGGTTTTCTTTGTCATGGTTATTTTTTATAAAGATCGTCTATGTGTTGGTTTAAATATTTATTAACAGCAAAAAATGTACTGAATATTGAAATTATAATTCCCATTAAAATGATGCCGATAAATAGCATTCCGAATTCCATGTAGTTTTGAAGCATGGCCAATTCAGGCATTTCTGTTTTTGCGATATATAGTGTGCCTACCAAAATTAAAATAGCAACAATGCCTCCTAGCAATCCATGTATAATGCCAGAAACTAGGTAAGGCTTACGTATAAAGGCTTTGGTGGCACCAACTAGTTGCATGCTTCTGATGATAAATCGTTGTGAATACATGGCCAATCTGATGGTGTTATTAATTAATGCAATCGCAATTAATAACAAAGTAAACCCAAATGCTACAATGACTAAACTAATTGACTTTAAATTTTCATTCACCATGTCAATTAATGACTCTTGATAAATTACTTCTTTTACAATGTCTTTCTTTTTAAGTTTTGATACTAGTTTTTGAATTCTTTCTTTGTTTGCAAAATCAGCTTTTAAATAAACATCGATGGAAGCAGAAAGCGGATTGTATCCTAAAAATTTAACAAAGTCTTCTCCTAAATCATTTGATAAATTTTTTGCTGCTGTTTCTTTGCTAATAAATTGTGTTGATTTAATACTTTCGTTTTTCTCTAAATTGCTTTGTAAGGTAAAAATTTCATTGTCACCGGCATCTTCTTTAATAACGACATTCAATACAATGTTCTCTTTTACAAAATTTGAAAGGTTTTTACCATGCAAGACGATCAGTCCAAGTAAACCCACCATTACCAAAACCAGCGAGATGCTGAATATGGTAGAGATATAAAATGTTTTGAGCGTTTTCTTTGGTTTTGCTTGATTGGTATTTGACATATTTGTTGCTTTGTTTGCGAAGATAAAAAATCTTGATTAAAAGAGGGAATGTTTCAAAAACTGAAAATCTGCTTCAATTTTAATAAATTCGCCCTATAAAATTGTACTATGGATTATAAGTTTAGCGAAATTGAAGGTAAATGGCAGGCGTTTTGGGCTAAAAATGGCACATTTAAGGCCGAAAACAGTTCAAATAAGCCAAAATATTATGTTTTGGATATGTTTCCCTATCCTTCAGGAGCTGGCTTGCATGTAGGGCATCCACTGGGCTACATCGCTTCCGATATATTTGCGAGGTACAAGCGCTTAAAAGGTTTCAACGTTTTGCATCCAATGGGCTACGATTCATTTGGCCTGCCTGCAGAGCAATATGCAATTCAAACAGGACAACATCCAGCCATTACAACTACTCAAAATATCAATCGTTATAGAGAGCAGTTAGACCGAATTGGTTTTTCTTTTGATTGGTCAAGAGAAATAAAAACAAGTGATCCGAATTATTACCGTTGGACTCAATGGATTTTTCAGCAATTATTTAATTCATGGTATAATACAAATTCTCAAAAAGCAGAAAGCATTGATACTTTAATATCAATATTTCAAAAAGAAGGTAACCACGGTGTAAAAGCTTGCGCTTCGGAATGCGATGAATTTAGTGCAAGTCAATGGAATTCATACGATGAATCCACACAACAAAAAATATTATTGAATTATAGAATTGCCTACTTAGCAGATAGTTGGGTGAATTGGTGTCCAGCATTGGGCACTGTGTTGGCAAATGATGAAGTAAAGGATGGTTATTCTGAAAGAGGTGGACATCCTGTTGAGCAAAAGCTCATGAAGCAATGGTCGCTTAGGATTGCGGCTTATGCGGATCGTTTATTGCAAGGGCTAGATCAATTAGATTGGACCGATCCAATTAAAGAAATGCAAAGAAATTGGATTGGCAAAAGTGAAGGTGCAGCAATTGAATTTCAACTTATAGATCATTCCGAAAAAATTACAGTATTCAGCACAAGGCCAGATACCATTTTTGGAGCTACCTTTTTAGTGTTGGCACCGGAGCACGAATTAGTAACCAGCATCACCACGCCAAACTATTTAGAGGCGGTTAAAGCATACCAGCAATCGGCTGCAGTAAAATCTGAGAGAGATAGAATGAGTGATGTAAAAACTATTTCTGGACAGTTTACTGGAGCTTATGTTCAACATCCATTTTCTACTGAAAAAATTCCAGTTTGGATTGGAGATTATGTTTTAGCAAGTTATGGAACAGGAGCTGTAATGGCTGTTCCTGCTCATGATTCTAGGGATTATGCTTTTGCAAAACATTTCAGTCTGCCTATAATAGAAGTAGTTGCAGGAGGAGACATTTCGGTTGCGTCTTATGATGCAAAAGAAGGCGAAATGATAAATTCTGATTTCTTAAATGGCTTAAATGTAAAAGAAGCCATTCGAAAAGTGATTGAAAAATTAGAAGCGGCAGGAATAGGAAAAGGTAAAATTAATTTCAGATTGAGGGACGCAATTTTTGGTCGTCAACGTTATTGGGGAGAACCAATTCCTGTTTATTATAAAGATGAAATACCATATTTAATTGCGAACGAAGACTTGCCGCTAAATTTGCCAGATGTAGATAAGTTTTTGCCTACCGAAGACGGCGAACCACCTTTGGCTAGAGCAAAAGATTGGAAATATAAAGGAGAATATAATTTCGAAACAACCACAATGCCAGGTTGGGCGGGGTCTTCATGGTATTACTTGAGATACATGGATTCGCAAAATGAGCAAGTATTTGCTAACGCGGATTCATTAAAATATTGGAATCAAGTAGACCTTTATATTGGAGGTTCGGAGCACGCAACAGGGCATTTATTATATGCACGTTTTTTCTGTAAGTTTTTATTTGACTTGGGCTATTTGACATTTGATGAACCATTCAAAAAATTAATCAACCAAGGAATGATACAAGGTCGTTCTAACTTTGTATATAGAATCAATGGCACCAATCAATATGTGTCATATGATTTAAAAGAACAATATCAAACTACGGCGTTACATGCAGATGTAAATTGTGTTGAAAATGACCAATTAAACATTTCAAAATTTAAAGCTTCATTTCCTGAATTTGCCAATGCAGAATTTGTGTTGAGTGCAGGTAAATACCATTGTGGTTTTGAAGTGGAAAAAATGTCTAAGTCTAAATACAATGTGGTTAATCCAGACGACATTATTAGCAGATATGGTGCGGATACATTAAGGATGTATGAAATGTTTTTAGGGCCATTGGAGCAAAGTAAACCATGGAATACCAATGGAATAGAAGGTGTTCATAAATTCTTAAGAAAATTCTGGAAGTTGTATCACGATGAGCAGTTTAATTTTTCAGTGAATGAAGCAGCGCCTGCTAAAGAAGCATACAAGTCTTTGCATAAATTAATTAAGAAAGTTCAAGAAGACATCGAGCGATTTTCTTTCAATACTTCGGTGAGTAGTTTTATGATTTGTGTAAATGAATTACAAGATTTAAAATGCAATAATCGTGCTATTTTAAAAGAGCTTGTTGTTTTGTTATCACCATATGCACCCCATATTGCAGAAGAGTTGTGGGCCTTGTTAGGTAATGAAAATGGTACTTTGTCAACTACTGCATTTCCAGCCTTCGACCCTAGCTATTTAGTAGAAGATGAATTCAGTTATCCAATTTCAATTAATGGGAAAACTAAAATTAATTTAGCAATTTCTTTACAATTAGAACAGCAAGCTGTGATTGATTTGGTATTGGCTAGCGAAGATGTTCAAAAATATTTAGAAGGTAAAACGCCTAAAAAGGTAATTTTTGTCAAAGGAAAAATTATCAATATCGTGTTGTAATTATTTGATAATATTTTGACGGTTTGCGTCTAGTTTTATTAAGATAAACAGGAGGATGGTGAAGCTCCAAAGCGATGAGCCACCATAGCTGATGAAGGGTAGCGGAATTCCAATTACGGGAACCAAACCTATCGTCATGCCTATGTTTACAAAGAGATGCAAAAATAAAATGCTTGCAACTCCGTAGCCATAAATTCTGCTTAGTGGAGATCGCTGTCTTTCGGCAATAAAAATGAGTCGTAATAGAAGTGTGAGGAATAAGCCTATCAAAACAAGGCTACCTACAAATCCATACTCTTCACCAATGGTGCAAAAGATAAAGTCGGTACTTTGTTCAGGTACAAAATCGTATTTGGTTTGGGTGCCATTCAAAAATCCTTTGCCAATAAGTCTTCCAGAGCCAATGGCAATTTTACTTTGATTCACATTGTAGCCGGCACCTTTAATGTCAATTTCTTTTCCAACTAAATTATTGATACGGTCTCGATGGTGTTGTTTCATTACGTTATTGAAAACATAACTAAAACCAATTACCATAGTTGCAACTAAAACTGCTCCTGAAATAATTACAGGAATAAATTTCTTTTTCTTTCTGTAATTATAAAGTAAGACTCCTGTAATACTTGCAATTCCAATTAATATACTTGATTTCGCAAATAGTAAACTTAACACAAAAGCAATTCCGATTAATAAGCCAATTACAAGCACCATACCAGAAAGACCTTCTCTGTATAATACTAAAACAAATGCAACATAGGTAAGGGCAGAACCAACGTCACCTTGTAATAAAATAAGGGCCATTGGCAAACCAATTAAGGTGAGTACACTTAATTTTGTAGATAATTTTTCCATCTTCACGCCACCACTAAGGTATTTGGCGACGACCAGTGCGGTTGCAAATTTGGCGAATTCTGCAGGTTGTAATCGAAAACTTCCTATCTCAAACCAAGACCTAGAACCGTTGACGTATTTTCCAAAAAACAATACAGAAACTAACATCATTAAGGTTATTCCATAAATTCCAAATGAGAAAACGGAAAAGAATTTACTGTCTATCAATAATACCATCAAACCAATAAATAATGCAGTTGCAATCCAAAGTAATTGCTTGCCGTAATTTTTTTCTAGGTCAAATATACTTGCATGATTTTCGTCGAATACTGCAGCATAAATATTGAGCCAACCAATTAATACGAGTGCTAAATATAAAAGCACAATTGGGAGGTCAACACTTTTCCAAAATTTATTTTGTCCTAAATTACTCATGTCAATGGCTTTCTTTGGTTTCCGTAAATGTTGGATGAATTAAATCTGCATTTAACAATCGGTCAATATAATAGGCAGGTCTTGAAACGCTGTCTTTAATGTATTTTTCAACTAAAATACTTGCAATAGGAGCGGCCCAAGTTGCACCGTATCCTGAATTTTCAACAATAACCGCAATGGCAATTTTAGGATTGTTTCGAGGAGCGAATGCCACAAAAACCGAATGTGATTTTCCGTGTGAATTTTGCGCAGTTCCTGTTTTTCCGCACATAGGAATGTCTGCAATTTTTGCATAGGTAGCAGTTCCATGGTCCACAACTTGTTGCATGCCATCTATTACAACATTGAAATACGAACTGTCTATTTTAACTGCATGTTTGGTAGTATACTCCGCTTTTTTGATTTGATTTTTTCCGATTGCTTTGATTAAATGTGGACTATAATAAAATCCTCTATTAGCAATGATTGCCATGGTATTGGCCATTTGTAATGGAGTCACTCCAAGTTCACCTTGTCCAATGGCTAATGAAATAATGGTAGATGATTTCCAGTGACCTGAACTGTAGTATTTATCGTAGAATGCAACAGTAGGTAGCAATCCACCCAATTCATTGGGTAAGTCAATTTCTAGTTTTTTTCCAATTCCAAATTGTAAGATATAATCTCTCCACACTAAATAATTTTTTTCTACCGATCCGTAATTACCTTGGTCAATTAATTTTTTAAACAACCAACAATAGTAAGAATTACAAGATTGAGCAATGGATTCATTTAGATTTAAAGGAGAGTGATTGTGTTCACATTTAACCATTCTGTTTCCAATCGAATAGCCTCCATTACAAGGAAATCTAGTTTCAGGCACAATAAGGTGCTCTTGCTGTCCGATTAGCGCTTGTACAGCTTTAAAAATAGATCCAGGAGGATATTGCGCCATGATTGGTCTGATGAACAATGGCTTTTCTGGTGCTTTTAAAAGTTTGATGTAATTGTTTCCTCTTTCAGGGCCAACCAATAAGTTCGGGTCGTAAGTTGGGCTGCTCACAAAGCAAAGTATTTCGCCGGTACTTGGTTCAATGGCTACAACACTACCTTTTTTATTGCGCATTAATTTTTCTGCAAGTTTTTGAATGCGTAAATCGAGCGATGAAATTAATTTTTCTCCAGCAATGGCTGTCGTGTCGTATTTACCATCTTCGTAACTTCCTTGGTCTCTATTTAATGCATCAACCATAATTATTTTCGTACCACGCTGACCTCTTAAAATTGTTTCATAAGATTTTTCAATCCCAGAAATGCCTATATAGTCACCTATTTGGTAATAATTATTGGTCTTCTTAATTCTATTTTCATCTACCTCACCTATATATCCTAGCACTTGTGCTGCAACAGAATCGGGGTACCTTCTAACTGTTCTGTTTTGGACAAAGAAACCTTGGTATTCAAAAAGTCTTTCTTGTATAGAAGCGAATGATCGAGCTGATAATTGTTTCGCAAATATGGATGCTTTAAAAGGGGAGAATTTTCTTGCTTTAGTTATTCTGGTAATAAATTCAGCTTTATCAATTCCAATTAATTTACAAAAGCCTAATGTGTCAAGGTTTTTAGCTTGCCTAGGAATAACCATTAAGTCATAAACCGGCTCATTCTGGACAATTATTTTTCCATTTCTATCGTAAATAATTCCTCTTGCAGGATAGACAGTAAGTTTTCGGAGTACATTATTATTAGCAGATAGGAAATAACTATCGTCAATAACTTGAATATAAAATAAGCGAACAATAAGTATAAAGCAAGTGAAAATTAAAATTGCTTGAATAATGTATTTTCGTTCGAAAAATATATTCATCTATCTTTTCTTTGAATTACTTAATAA
>JBDKFN010000070.1:0-8162 GCA_039798705.1 Bacteroidota bacterium | reverse complement strand
AATAAATAAAGTTTAACAACAAAGCAAATTAGCTATAAATCATAAAAAAATAAGCGTTAGAACATGCTTAAATTCGGTTTGCAACCAATATGCAACCGAAACCAATCGCACAAAAATGTTAATTCCTCGATTTTTGAATCAAACATTTAACCGCTGCTCATTTGATATTTTATCATTTGAGAAAAAAACTAAAACATGGCAGAAAGCAAAGAAAAAGTAATTGGATTGATTGGCTCAAAAATAAGAGATACCCGAATCAATAAAGGCTTAAGCATGGAAAGGGTTGCCCATTTATCTGGCCTATCCTATTCTCAAATTATTCGAATTGAAAATGCAAAGATCAATACCAGTATTTACCAACTCTATTTAATTTCTAAGGCTTTAGAAGTCAATTTAAGTGAAATCTGTGATGTTTAATTAATTAATAATTATATTTGATTAACCAGATTAAATATAATTACTATGAAAATTAAACAAATTGTATTTTCCATTATTTTGGCCTTTGCTTTTATATTCATAAGCCAAGCATCACAAGCTCAAAACAACATCGATACCGGCAAGGTATACATCATTATTAAAAATGATGGTTCAGAATTCATTGGTAAATTAGTATCTATAGATGTGCGAGAAGTCATCATAGAAAGTCAAAAACTTGGAAACATTGCCATTCCAAAGCACGAAATTAAAGAAATCAAAAAGCTTCAAAGTGGTGACATTGGCACTGCTGGTACTTATGTTCCAAACGAACCATTTGCCACTCGCTATTTTATAACGACCAATGGTTTACCCATAGCAAAAGGCGAAAGTTACATCACCTATAATTGGTTTGGCCCCGATATTCAATATGGCTTAGCCGATAATTTAGGTGTGGGTGTAATTACCTCTTGGATTGGCTCTCCTATTATATTCACTACTAAATATTCATTTGAGATGGATAGAAATGTAAACGGTGCGGTAGGATTATTAGTAGGAACTGGAGGTTGGACGACTGATTTTGGCTTAGCCGTTCCCTATGGCTCAATAACTGTAGGCAATAGAAAATCTAATATTACAGGTTCTTTAGGATATGGTAGTATTTGGGGGACAGACAACAACAGCGGCGGAAGGAGCATTGTATCGATAGCCGCTATGCATAAAGTGAGCAAAAGCATTAGTTTAGTTTTTGATTCCTTTATTCTGCCTGCTACTAAAACATTTATAGACCCTTTTGATGGCAGAAGATACAATAACAATTTCTCTTTGTATTTACCTGGCTTTAGGTTTCAAACCTCTGAAACTGGTGCTTTTCAATTCGGATTTGCAGGTATGAGATTTGAAGGTGAAACTATAGCAGTACCATTCCCTTATGTTCAATGGTTTAGAAAATTCTAATCAAAAGAAATAAAAACAAAAAAGGCGATTGAAAATTCAATCGCCTTTTTTGTTAACAAAACAATTATAGAAAAATTACAAAGCCGAATAACGGAAATTATAATAACGTTGCGTGCTCAATTTAATTGCATCTGTAGCGCTAGTTAAAGGCGTTACACCACCTTTATAATAATTGTTGATCTCTAATTTGTATTTAGCACTATTTGCTGCTTGAATCATTAATACACGTCCTGGTATTGGTGTTATTAAATTATTTGCACCATCGTAAACATACCAACCTTTGTTACTTCCTGTTTTAATTGCGTAAACCGGCGCTGCATCGGTACGTACAGTTGAATCTGCATTGAATGCATTTACGTCTGCGAACAAACCTACGTGCACATAAGCTCCACCAGCACCTGGGCCAGATGTTCCAGCATTGGTTAAAATGGTTGTACCTCTGAAAGCCACATCCCAATTGCTTGTTGCACTGTCTGCATTTGGCACAATTGAACCAGTTCTTAAATTAAAAAATGTAAAATGACCAGTTCCTACTGGTTGACCTTGCATAGACATTCCAACAATGGTATCTGCAATTAAATTTTGAACTGAAGTAACATTGCCAACAGTATAAACTTTAAATGTTCCGTTGTTAGTAGTATCAACAGTTACCGTGTTGTCTGAGGTACAAGCGTAAAAACTTGAAACCACCATTGCCATAGCAATTAAAATTTGATTTTTTTTCATGGTTATATATTATTTATTTATTATTTATTTTTTTGATTGAATTGATAGGTTAATGTTGTGTAAAAGGTACGCCCAGCTAAGTTTGGAAGGTTTGCGATATCGACATAATTTCCAATGTTATCACAACCAATTTGTGCACGAAATTGTTTGCTAAATTGTTTGCCAGCTGCAAAATTTATTTGTGCAAAAGCATTGGCAAATGCATCGTTGGTATTATACAAACCATTGCCATCTTTATCACTCACTGCCCATTTACTTCTGAACAATATGCGCAGGTTGGTAAAGTAATTTTCGTTTTCGTAAGTAAATTTAAAGTTGGCCATGTGTTTACTTCTATTTGGCAAACCAATGTATTCGTCTAAACGCATTAGCCTAGCAAAGCCACTGGCGTCTATGGTGTAAATTTTACCGGCTTTAATTTCTTTAATTTGATCTTTATCGGCAGTTAATAAATACTGATAGCCAACAGCAACAGCTATTTGAGGGGTAATTTTAACATTCAACTGTGTTTCTACGCCTTGGGTATACGCGTTTTTTAAATTTAAATAACTGAATATTTGCGCACCACTTTTATGGTATGCAACCAATCGCGTATCAATTAAATTTTCAACGTCATTTCTAAATAAAGAAAAATCAAATTGAACAGCCGCACTTGGATTATATTGTAAACCTAAATTAATTCCAGTTGCATATTCTGGATGCAATTCTTTTAAACGATAGTAGTCCGATTCGATACTGGAGATTTGACCAATGCTTTGTAAAAATTCAATTTGTTTTTGCGCTTCCAATGCGCCAAACACAGAGTAGCCGCCTGCTGCAGTGTTGGTGAAATTCAAATACAATTGACGAAAATCTGGCGCTTTGAATCCCCTTCCAATGCTCGCGTTGAATTTTAAATGATCGTTGGCTTTTAACATGGCTGCAATTTTGGGAGAAAATGCAGCTGCAAATAATTGGTTGTTATCGTAACGGAAGCCCGCAATGATGGTTAATTTTTCGACAGGTTTAATTTCAGTTTGTGCAAAAACATACGCAATGTTATTGGTTCTACGCGTACTGTTGAGCTCATATCTATTGCTCTTCACGCCTTCTTGCACCATTCCCACACCAGCATTGAAACAAACCTTATCGTTGAGGTAATAATCTGTTTGGTTTTCTGCTCTTAGAAATTGATGATTTAATTTGTCGTCGTAAATACTATTACCAGATGTATTTAAACTTTGATCGGCATTGTAATTTGTTGCATATAAACGCAAAGTCGATTTTAATTTACTAGAAAATAAATGGGTAATTACCGGATTCAAATTGACATCTTGGTGGTATTCATTTCCAGTTGAATAAGTAATGATGCCATTATTGGTAACCGCTATTTGATTCTGAATGTGCTCATAAGCATAGCGTAAATCTAATTCGATTTTTGTTTTAGCCGTTGCTTGGTAAGCAGCATGGAATTGGTTAGTAAGCCTCCAAATGGGCGCTACAGTGCGCTCTACAGAGTAAGGTCTGATGCTAAAACCATCCGATTGGTAATTATTTAAAAAATGAGCAAAGGTGAATTTCCCTTTACTAAAAGTGGTATTGAGGTTGATGTCTTTGGTATTGTAAGTACCATAACGAACGCTGGCTTCAACTTTGTTTTTTTGCGATTGATCGGTGATGATATTGATAACACCGGCCATGGCTTCCGAACCATATAAAGAAGATGATGGACCTTTTACAATTTCTATTTTTTTGATGTTACCAATGGCCAAACGGTTCAGGTCAAGTACGCCAGAAGTACGCCCCACCAAGGGTTCACCGTTGATCATGATTAAAGTATAATCGGGGTTTAGGCCTTGCATTTGCACCCCAGTTCCAAAGCCAGCTGTTAAAAATAAACCCGATTGCTCTTGCAATACGTCCGACAAACGCATGGCGCCAATTTGTTTGATGCTTTTTTGGGTAATGATTTTTGTAGGAATGGCAACATTACTCAACTTCCTTTCGGAACGGGTTGCTGTAATTACCGTTTCTTCGTTTATGTGATATGTTTTGAGCGAATGAGCAGCGGAATCGGTTGGCTTGGAAAGCCTCGCCTGCTGCGCCTTTGCTAGGTTAGCAAAGGCAAGTATTGTAATAATTAAAAGATGGTATTTTATCCGCTTCATCTATGACAAATATGCTTGCATTTTGCAAGAGAAATGTCATCGAATTGTCAGAGAAAATTACATGACTTTACTCTGACAAATGAAATCGGTAACTGGTAAAGCAGTGGTTTTTGAAATTTGGTTAAATCCTCCAGAAATTTCCGAGAAATTACGGTAACCCCTAGCCTGCAACATACTTGCGGCAATCATGCTGCGGAAACCGCCTGCACAATGCATAAAGAAATGTTCGTTCGGGTTAATGTCTTTGATCCAGTCGTTGAGGTATGCCAAAGGCTTGCTGTATGCTTGGTCTATGTGAGATGCAGCGTATTCGCTCTCTTTACGAATATCAATTACTTTGCTCTCTCCTATTTTTACTTGTGCTTCAAATTGTGCCGGAGAAATTCTAGCCACTTGATCGGTTTCTTTACCCGCAGCTTTCCATGCATCAATTCCACCTGCTAAAAATCCTATTTGGTTATCGAAGCCCACACGCGCTAAACGGGTTACAGCGTCTTGTTCTTTTCCTGCTTCGGTTACCAATAAAATTGGTTGATTGACGTCTACAATTAAGGCGCCCACCCATGGTGCAAAATCACCGTTTAAACCAATGTTAATGGCTTGCGGAACAAAATCTTTTGCAAAAACATCGGCATCGCGGGTATCTAAAATAATGGCACCCGTTTGTTCTGCTGCCACTTCAAATTCGGCAGGGTTTAAGGCACGCATGCCATTGCCCATAACGGTGTCTATGCTTGCATAACCTTTTTTATTCATTGCTACATTCATTCCAAAATAAGCTGGTGGCGTTAACAAACCATCGGTTACTTCTTTAATAAATGCTTCTTTATTTGGTTGGTTAAGTGCGTAGTTTACTTTTTTCTGATTGCCTAAAGAATCGACTGTTTCTTTCATCATGTTTTTGCCACATGCACTGCCCGCGCCATGCGCAGGGTAAACAGTAACATCATCTGCAAGCGGCATAATTTTATTCATTAAACTTTCGTACAATAAACCTGCTAATTCTTCTTGCGTTAAGTTAGCTGCTTTTTGTGCTAAGTCTGGGCGACCTACATCACCTAAAAATAATGTGTCGCCACTAAAAATAGCATGGTCTTTTCCGTTTGGATCTTTCAATAAAAAAGTACTGCTCTCCATGGTATGACCTGGTGTGTGCAATACTTTGATGGTTAGGTCACCTATTTTAAATTCTTCGTTGTCTTTTGCAGAAATGCAATCAAACTCGCAAGCCGCATTAGGGCCGTACACAATTTTAGCACCTGTTTTTTTACTAAGGTCCACATGTCCAGAAACAAAGTCGGCATGAAAATGCGTTTCAAAAATATATTTTAATTTAACATTGTCTTTAGCTAAACGATCTAAATACGGTTGCACTTCACGAAGTGGATCAACAATAAAAGCTTCTCCATTTGATGTTACATAATAAGCGCCTTGCGCTAAACAACCAGTGTAAATTTGCTCTATATTCATGGTAATTGAATTTAAAATGTATTGCTTGTAAAAAGTAAAACAAAGTTAATATATTTTGATAGCACCTTTTGCAACATTAGTTGCAAAACCTTCAAAATTTCACAGATTTTAAAGACCGTGGGCTTAAAAGCTATCAGAAGCCCTTTTTTACGTTAAAAAATGATATATTTAATGTTAAAATTAAAAATGAACCCGCTAAAAACACTTCTCTTATCGTTTGGCATTTTGTTCTTAATGCCATCAAAAGAAACGAAAGCGCAAAAGGTTTTTGCGACCAATTATTCTTATCAAGCAGAAATTAAAGTATTTGTGGTAGATCAAGAATATCAAGCAGATTTAAAAGTTTACAAAGTGCGAAACGAATATGAAGCAACCGGTCAAAATGGAAAATGGTTTTTCACCAAATACGATTACCAAGCAAAAAAGAAAATCTACTTTGTAGACCATGAATACCAAGCAGATTTAAAAATATATTTTGTTAACCAAGCATACCAAGCAGGATGGAAAAATGCTTCTAAAAAACATTTATTGTATTGAGGCTTTAGTTTTTTTTTATTTTTGAGCATGAAAAACCCGTTAAACCTATTATTGTCTTTTTTATTATTGACCCTGCCCTTCGTAAGCAAAGCGCAATTAATCGAAATAGACAAAACATTTCAAGTAGGATTAGGATTTAACGGAACTGTTAGAAATGTATCGGTGCAACAAAGCGGAAAAATAATTGCGAGTGGCGAGTTTACCAATTATGCCGGATACAATACCAACCGTTTGGTGCGCTTATTTAATAATGGTTTGGTCGATACCAGTTTTCATATCGGTACAGGCGCCAATGGCCCCATTAGAGCCGCTGCATTACAAGCCAACGATAAATTAATTATAGCAGGTTTATTTAGCCAATACAATGGCAATAGTCGCGGCAACATTGCCAGGTTACATGCCAACGGCGAGCTCGACACCAGTTTTCATTCTGCGGTAGGCAGCAATAAAGAAATTACCGATATTTTTTTACAAGCCGATGGTAAAATTATCATCTTCGGATTATTCTATAAATACAACGAAGTATTTTATACTGGCTATGCTAGGTTATTAACCAATGGCGAAATAGACACCAGTTTTGCTACCGGTAGCAGCACCGATACCAGCCCACTGTGTAGCGCCGAACAGCCCGATGGTAGACTATTGGTAGGCGGTTCTTTTTTACGTTACCAAGGCGTTAATGTGTCTAAAATATTTCGCATGAGTAGCAAAGGTGTTTTGGATACCACCTTTAAAGCAGGTACCATTTCTGGTAACATTAGCAGAATATTGGTATTGCCGAATAATAAAATAATTATTGCAGGATCTTTTACCACCATTAATGGTAAAGCAATTTTGCGTTTGGCCAGACTCGAAAAAAGTGGCGCATTGGATACTACTTTTAAATGCAATGTTACAGGCACCATTCGCGCGTTGCATTTATTACCCGATGGGCAACTCCTTTGCGGCGGCGATTTTACGGTTGTAAATGGTTCGTTAGTGCGCACCATTGCAAGAATTAGAACTACTGGTGTTGTAGACGATATTTATACCGTAGGAACCAATGGAAGTGTTTACAGTATTGCCATGCAGCCCGATAAGAATTTCTTGTTTGGAGGTGCCTTTACCCTAGCCTACCCTAATTTAAAACCAAATTATACAAGCAATAAAATACTTCGACTGTTAAATTATTATTGTACAGCTGCAACCAAACCAAAGTTGAGTTTGCCTTCGCAAAGTATTTGCCCGAAAGATAGTTTTGAAATAAAAATTGTTGGTGGAAATTTAAATGAAGCAAGTAAATGGTATTGGTATGCAGATAGTGTTGCCGGCTTAGCCATAGATTCGGGATTGGTATTCAAAAGAAAAGGAACGCAAAGCCGAACATATTTTGCCATTGCCAGTTCACATTGTGGCAGTAACAAAGACTCTGCTAGTGTTGCATATGTAAAGGTAAATGACACCATAAATACACAGGTAATTTTACTAGGCAGTGGGCCTGGGCTGTATAGCGTTGCTACAAATGCAATGTACCAATGGGTTAATTGCGACAGCGCTTATCGGTATATGGTTGGCGATACCGGTGCGCGATTTACCCCTGCAGGTAATGGAAATTATGCTGTAATTATTTGGCAGCAAGGTTGTGTTGATACTTCAGATTGTTACTATGTTCAAACAACTGGCATAGAAAAAAATAATTATGCTCAAATAAATTTACCCAATCCTGTTTCGCAATTTTTGCAAATACCCAATTCGATAAACTGTGTAGCAATAAAAATTTATTCGAGCCTAGGTCAAATAGTTTTTGAAAGCCATAATGAAATGCAACGCTACGATGTATCGAATTTGAGCAGCGGTTTGTATTATGTGCAGCTTAAAAGCAATAATGGTGAATGGTATTGGGGGAAAGTGGTGAAGGAGTAAGAATACCCC
>JBDKFN010000069.1:0-8582 GCA_039798705.1 Bacteroidota bacterium | reverse complement strand
ATGAAGTATTGTTTAACATTTTTACTCGTAATTTCCCTGTGCTTTTCGGCTCAAGCTCGAAAAAAACATAGGCATTCGCGTAAAAAACATATCAGAAGAAACACCGCTATTATCCATCGTAAAATAGAGAAGGACCAAGATGTCTTGGACCCAGACACTTTAAGATTTGAATTCCATTCACAAAAAACAGGAATTGACCTAGACACTAGTAGCAATTTAAACTTATACTATTTAATGTATAATTGGGTTGGAACTCCATATCAATTTGGCGGAAGTACCAAAAATGGCATAGATTGTTCTGGTTTTACTAAAATGCTAGTAGAAGATATTTATAAAATCACTTTGACTAGAGATTCAAGAAGCATGTATAAGCAATGTAATCCTGTATCAAAAGCTGATTTAAAAGAAGGCGATTTGGTATTCTTTAATATTTCCCGTGGACAGATTTCTCACGTTGGTGTTTATTTAGGCAACAATAAATTTATTCATTCCTCTACACAAAAAGGGGTCATAATGAGTGACCTTCGAGAAGGATATTATAAAAGATATTTTTATAAAGGAGGTCGTTTAATACCGACCACTATCAAATAAAAAAGGCTATCATACGATAGCCTTTTTTTGTTTTAATGTAATCTTCTTATTTAATATTAAATGAATAAACATATCGGCTATTCGGATTTTGGCCATAAAAACCTTCAACCGTTAACATGTTGTTTTCTGATGAATTAATTATATTTTCAATATCATCTACACTGTCAACAGATTTATTATTGAGGCGTGTAATAACAAAGCCTTGACGAATGCCGCTAGCAGCAAACTTTCCAGCCTTTATACTTTGAATTTTTACGCCATTACTAATTTTTAAATTTTTCTTTTCAGTAGCAGAAAGTTCGGCGAAATCTGCACCCAAAACTCCTTGAACATTTACAACTTCTTTTTTGCTTGCACTGGTGGTATTGTCAGCACCTCTTAAAATTACTGCAATTGTTTTTTTCTTTTCTGAACGAATAACTTCGACATTAATTTTATCACCTGGTCTATGTCTACCAACTTGTTCGGTTAATTCAGAAGTTGTGTTTACTTCTACATCAGCAACTGATATGATTACATCTCCTTCTTTTATTCCTGCCGCTTCAGCTGCACTCTCTTCGTTAACCTTTGCAACATAAACGCCATTGGTAGAACTCAATCCTTTATCTTTAGCTACTTCTGAATTAATTTCTGTGATTTGTACCCCTAAAAATGCGCGTTGAACTTTACCAAATTCCAATAAATCGTCCATTACTTTTTTAACCAAATTTACAGGCACTGCAAATGCATATCCTGCATACGATCCAGTTTGCGAAGCGATTGCTGTATTGATTCCTATTAATTCTCCATTCGTATTAACCAATGCACCTCCACTATTTCCAGGATTTACAGCAGCATCTGTTTGAATAAATGATTCGATTGGAAATGCAGTTGAACTTCCATTCTCTCCAATTATATTTATATTTCTACCTTTCGCTGAAACAATTCCTGCAGTTACTGTTGACGTTAAATTAAAAGGATTTCCGACCGCTAATACCCATTCGCCAATTTTTACATCATCTGAATTTCCATAACCTACGAATTGCAAATTAGTTGCATCAATTTTAATTAAAGCCAAATCAGTGTTAGGGTCAACACCAATTATTTTTCCTTTAAAAGACCTACGGTCATTTAACACGACTTCAATTTTATCGGCACCTTTTACCACATGGTTATTGGTAACTATATATCCATCCGAAGAAATTATTACGCCAGAGCCAGAGCCAACGGCTGGTCCCCTTTGGCCAAATGGAAAACCACCATAACCATCACCAAAAAAATCTCGGAACGGATCAAAGTAGTTAGCATCTGCTTGCTGATTTTGTGTTACTTTAATGTGTACCACCGCTGGTACTGTTTTCGCTGCAGCAATTGTAAAATTCGTATTTCCGTCTGCAGCTGATGCATAATTTGGTAAACTAGCAAATTGTGCTTGTTGCTTTTCGATAATGTTATAGGATTTTACTTCGCTAAATAATCTGTTAGCTCCTAAAGCAACTAAACCGCCTAAAAAGGCAGCTGATAATAAATAAATTACTTTTGTTCTCATTTTAAATTTAATTTAGAATCTTCTATTGGTCTTATCAAAATCAATGCCATTTGAACGCCAATATTATTCATTAAATTGCAGTAGTTTTGTAAAAACTATTTTACAATGTAATTGATATAAACCATGAATTATATTTTTTATAAATACCAAGGTGCCGGAAACGATTTTATTATTTTTGATAACCGCAAGCATGAGCTAGACTTTTTAAGTAAAGATCAAGTTAAAATGCTCTGCGACAGAAGGTTTGGAATTGGCGCCGATGGACTTATGCTGCTCGAAAATGACAGCGAATTAGACTTTAAAATGGTTTATTTTAATGCAGATGGAGCTGAAAGTACCATGTGTGGGAATGGAGGAAGATGCTTAGTGAAATTTGCTCAATCTTTAAATATATTTGACAAGGAAACTAATTTTTTGGCAGTTGACGGTCATCATAATGCCAAATTTTCAGATGATTTAGTTTCATTAAAAATGATAGATGTAACCGACATCAAAAATTCAAACGGTGAATTTATTTTAAATACAGGCTCGCCACACTATATTAAATTTGTAGACGATTTAACTAATTATCCAGTTTACGAAGAAGGTAAAAAAATTAGAAACAGTGCTGATTTCAAAGCGGAAGGCATCAATGTAAACTTTGTTGCAAAAACAAATAATGGTATTAAAGTTCGCACTTACGAAAGAGGTGTAGAAGATGAAACATTGTCTTGTGGAACTGGTGTTACTGCTGCAGCAATTGCTTATGCACAATTAAATAATCTATACGATCAACAAAATATTGCAATTGAAACTTTGGGCGGAAACTTAAATGTTTCTTTTTTAAGAACTAAAGATTCTTTTACTGAGGTGTACTTGAAAGGCCCTGCTGTAATGGTTTATAGCGGAAGCATCGCGATATAATCTGTTAAGTATTTTTTAGCCAATTTATTTCTTTGTTCAAAATCTCCATCAATAATTTGATAATTCAAATTTCTGTTTGATAATTCTTTTTGATAGACTTCGAAGAAATAACCACGCTCATTTGGAAAGTTGCGAAGCGGATCATCTTCCCATGGAATATCATCTTTCATCAAAAAATATAAATCGTATGCTCTGGTATCACATGCATCATTTACTTCCTTTGGAGAATAGCCAAAAACATGTTCGCACCATACTTTAACATTTAATATAGTGGTATCACAAATTAAAATTGAAGGTGAATTATTCGATTCATTTAACAATTCTATTGCATTGTCTTCTGCTTCAATTTGACCATTAAATATAGCCAATTCGTCTTCAAGCGTACATGGCCTATTTAGTTTTTCACAATAAGCCCTAGCATATTCTTTTACCCAAATTGTCTGAAATTGAGCTGCTAAAAAAGCCGCTAATGTAGATTTGCCGCTTGATTCAGGTCCAACAATTGCAATTTTAATTACTTTGTTTTTACTTGCTTTTTCCATGTATTTAAACCTTGAATTGCTAATACGAAAAATAGAAAATATAAAAATGCAGTAAGATAAGCGCCTTTATAAATATACATTGCAATATAAATTGCATTGGTAAAAATCCAAATAATCCAATTGTCAATGTATTTTTTTATAGCCAATATTGTTGCGAAAAAACTCAATGCAAAACACAAACAATCTAGATATGGAATGCTTGCAATACTATATAAATCAAGTATTCTACCTATAAGTCCTGCAAAACACAATACCGTAATTGCAATTAAAATACGACTGCTTTTTTTTAAATATCTAACTTCAAATTCGTTTACATCGATTTCTTTATTCCAACTGTAAAAACCATAAATACTGACGATGATAAAAAAATATTGTAAGAAAGAATCCGCTACTAATTGGATTTGAGAAAAATAAATAGAATATAGAAAAGCACTTAAAGCATTCCAAAACCAACACCATTTGTTTTTTTGAATGGTTAACCATACCGATAAAATAGCAGCAATAAAACCGCTTATTTCTAAATAATTACCCATTGGTTTTACTTTATTAAAATATTCAATGTTAATGGTTTCAAAAGTAGGAAAATAAATAAGGGAACATGGGTAAATTAATATTGGATTTTTTTATTCGATAATTTTCGAAATCTGCCTTGAAAAATATACCTTTGTCCAATTTAAATATATCCCTCCATGCCTAAAAATACCGATATACGTTCTGTCTTAATCATTGGTTCTGGTCCTATTATTATTGGTCAAGCTTGTGAATTTGACTATTCAGGATCTCAAGCATCCCTATCTTTAAAAGAAGAAGGAATAGAAGTGTCGATTATCAACAGTAATCCAGCAACTATTATGACTGACAAAGTCATTGCAGACCATGTATATCTATTGCCTTTAAACTGTGAGTCAATTGAACAAATCCTTATGGAACGTAAAATTGATGCAGTTTTGCCAACCATGGGAGGTCAAACAGCCTTAAATTTATGTATAGAAGCTGCTGAAAGAGGGATTTGGGAAAAATACGGTGTCAAAATAATTGGGGTTGCATTAGATGCCATCGAAAAAACTGAAAATAGAGAGGCTTTTCGTCAATTAATGATTGATATCGGAATTGGTGTTGCGAAATCTAAAATCGCAAACTCATTTTTAGAAGGAAAAGAAGCCGCACAAGAAATTGGATATCCATTAGTAATTAGACCTTCTTATACATTAGGTGGTTATGGTGGAGGTTTTGTTCATACGAAAGATCAAATTGATGCAGCTTTAAACCACGGTTTACAAGCATCACCAACACACGAAGTACTAGTAGAACAAGCAGTGCTAGGTTGGAAAGAATACGAATTAGAATTATTAAGAGATAATAACAATAACATCATCATCATTTGTTCTATTGAGAACTTTGATCCAATGGGAATTCATACAGGCGACTCAATTACAGTTGCTCCTGCAATGACGCTTTCGGATAAATGCTACCAGGACATGCGAAACCAAGCCATCAAGATGATGCGCGCAATTGGAGACTTTGCAGGAGGTTGCAATGTTCAATTCTCTGTTGATCCAGTAACCGAAGCTATTATTGCAATTGAAATTAATCCAAGGGTTTCACGTTCATCTGCATTGGCTTCTAAAGCAACAGGATATCCTATTGCAAAAATTGCTGCAAAATTAGCCATCGGTTATAATTTAGATGAGATTGAAAATCAAATTACGAAAACAACATCTGCTTATTTTGAACCATCGTTAGATTATGTGATTGTTAAAATACCACGTTGGAATTTTGATAAATTCAAAGGAGCGAATAGAGAACTTGGCTTACAAATGAAATCTGTAGGTGAGGTAATGGGCATTGGAAGAAGTTTCAACGAGGCTTTACAAAAAGCTTGTCAATCATTAGAAATCAATAGAAGCGGATTAGGTGCGGATGGCAGAGAAAGTAGAAACCTCGAAGAAATTATGCACTCTTTAGAACATCCAAGCTGGGATAGATTATTCCATGTAAGAGATGCCATTAGTTTAGGTGTGCCAATTACTTCAATTCAAAAAGTTACTAAAATTGATCGTTGGTTTTTAATGCAAATCAATGAATTGGTAAATGTTGAATTAGAAATCAAAAGATATTCTATTACAAATATTCCAGAAGCAGTTTTGTTTAACGCTAAACAAAAAGGTTTTTCAGATGTACAAATTGCTTACCTATTAGGCGTAACAGAAGATGAAGTTTACGATAAAAGAAAATCGTTAAACATGCACCGTGTTTATAAAATGGTAGACACTTGTGCTGCAGAATTTCCTGCACAAACGCCATACTACTACTCTACATTTGAGGGAGAAAATGAATCACAAGTTTCCGATAAGAAAAAAATTATCGTACTAGGTTCTGGACCAAATAGAATTGGCCAAGGTATTGAATTTGATTATTCTTGTGTGCATGGTTTGATGGCTGCAAAAGAATGCGGATACGAATCTATCATGATCAATTGTAATCCTGAAACAGTTTCAACAGATTTTAATATGGCCGATAAATTATATTTCGAGCCAGTATTCTGGGAACATGTTAGGGAAATTATTGAATTAGAAAAACCAGTTGGTGTTGTTGTTCAATTAGGCGGACAAACTGCTTTAAAAATGGCAGAAAAACTTCATGCAGCAGGAATTAAAATATTAGGTACCTCATACGATAACATGGACATCGCAGAAGATCGTGGTAGATTTTCTGATTTGTTAAAAGACATGGGCATTCCTTATCCAAAATATGGTGTGGCTGAAAGTGCTGACGAAGCATTGGTTGTTGCAAATGAAGTGGGTTACCCTGTTTTAGTAAGACCGAGCTACGTGTTAGGTGGACAAGGAATGAGTATTGTTATTAACGACGAAGAATTAGAAAAAGCAGTTGTTAAATTATTAAGAGACATACCTGGAAATAGAATTTTAATTGACCACTTTTTAGATAGAGCTGAAGAAGCCGAATCTGATTCAATATGTGATGGACAAGATGTACACATCATAGGTATGATGGAACACATTGAACCTGCAGGTATTCACTCTGGCGATTCAAGCGCAGTATTGCCTCCATTTAATTTATCTAAAAATGTGTTAGATAAAATGGAAGATTATAGCATAAAACTTGCCAAAGCTTTAAATGTAATTGGATTATTAAACATTCAGTTTGCAATCAAAAACGAAGAAGTATTCGTGATTGAAGCTAACCCAAGAGCTTCTAGAACTGTACCTTTCATCGCTAAAGCATATGATGTTCCTTACATTAATATTGCAGCAAAAGTGATGTATGGAGAAAATAAATTGAAAGACTTTAAGATTGAAAGAAAGTTAACTGGCTATGCAATTAAAGAACCTGTTTTCTCTTTCCATAAATTCCCAGAAGTTAAAAAAGAACTTGGTCCAGAAATGAGATCAACCGGAGAAGCCATTCGATTTATTAAAGATTTAGAAGATCCTTATTTCAGACAACTGTACAAAGAGAAATCAATGTACTTGTCAAAATAATTATTTGACTAATTGATATATTTCAGGCAAACCTCGCCCAATTTGATCGTAGTCTAAACCATAGCCTACTACAAATAAAGGGTCAATTTCAAAACCAACATAATTTGGTTTATACTGATGTATTAATGCTGCTGGTTTAAAAAGCAAAGTTGCAACGGTCAAACTTGCAGGATTTTGATTTTGAAAATGATTTATCAAAAACTGAATCGTATTTCCTGTATCAATAATGTCTTCTAAGATAATGATGTCTTTATTTTCGATTGATACGGAAAGGTCTAAGGCCAATTCACATTTTCCAGTTGATGTATCACCTTCATATGAATTCACTTTTACACATGCAAGTGTGCATGGTATCGTTAATTGGCGCATTAAATCTGCTGTAAAAAATAAAGAACCAGATAAAACACTAATCAAAATAGGGGTTCTGCCTTCGTAATCAGCAGAAATTTGCAATGCAAGCGTGTGAATTCTATTTTGTATGCTTTCTTCCGAAATAAATGGCTGGAAGTTTTTATCTTTAATTTTAATCATAAGCTAAAATACTTCTAAATTTTAAATAAATGGAATATCAATTACATAGTTTAAAAAATGGCATAAGGATATTGCATAAGCAAAGCAATACCAATGAAATAAGTCATTGCTGTGTAGTTATCAACGCTGGATCGAGAGAAGAAGATCAAAATAAAATCGGATTAGCACATTTTTTAGAGCATTTATTTTTTAAAGGAACTAGCCACAGAAACACCAATCAAATTTTAAATAGATTAGAAGTGGTAGGCGGTGAAATCAACGCCTATACTACTAAAGAACATACTTGTATTCATGCTTCTTTTTTAAATCAACATTTAGATCGTGCTGCGGAACTCATCAGTGACATACTTTTTCATTCTACATTTCCTGATAAAGAAATTAAAAAAGAAAGAGAAGTAATTCTTGATGAAATTGACTCCTATTTAGATTTACCAGAAGAAGCCATTCAAGATGATTTTGAAGGAATTATTTTTAAAGGACATGCCTTAGGAAATAACATTCTTGGAACTGCTGAAAGTGTAAAAAAAATAAATAAAAAAGACATCGTAAATTTTTTACAAAAAAATTACCATACAGATGAAATTGTATTTGCAGTAGATGGTGGATCAGATTTTCAAAAAGTTATTGCAATTGCTGAAAAATATTTTGGGGATATTAAAAGTAACTTTAGAAAAATCAAACGCGAAAAATCTAAAAAAACAAAAGCAGTTCAAGTTGTAAAAAGTAAGACCATCATTCAATCACATGCCATAATTGGAAGTCAATGTTATGGCAATAACCACCCAAATAAAACAGCTATGTTGTTGTTAAACAATTATTTAGGTGGCCCAGGCATGAGTTCAAAATTGAACCTAGAGATTAGAGAAAAACATGGCATTTGCTATACCATAGAATCTAATTATATCCCATTTTCAGATACAGGCATATTTAGTATTTACATGGGTACCGATAAAGATAAAATGGAGAAATGTCAAAGTTTAGTTA
>JBDKFN010000068.1:0-9084 GCA_039798705.1 Bacteroidota bacterium | reverse complement strand
CAAGCACGTCAAATAACATTGCACCTAACGTTTTGCGGCTTTGTGTCTGTTTGCCCCTTGCACAAAGTTTCAAGTTTACCACAAATGTTGATGGGGCAAATAGCACAAAACCGCTGTTATAAGCTGGCTGCGGTTAATTAAACGAAAAGCTAAATACGAAGCACTAAACAAAAGAATTAAAAAAAAGAAGGGATGGCAAAAAAAGATTTAATATACAGCGACCAATTTGCAATGTTTGGAAGCAAAGAAATTATCGGGTTTGGTTCTGATGAATTTAGCATCAAAGAACTTGATAGAAACAAGGCAAATAAAATTATAGTGGAAAACCATTATAGCAAGAAATTTTATAATGCCACCTACATTCATTTAGGCGTTTATATCAAAACTGAATTGGTTGGTGTATTGCAATTTGGATATGCTATGAACCCCGCAAGCTGTGGAAGTGTAGTTGAAGGAACAGAACTTGACCAATACCTTGAATTAAACAGAATGTGGCTTGATGACAAAGCCCCACGAAATAGCGAAAGTATGGCTATTAGTTACGCTGTTAGATACATACGAAGCAAGTTTAATAAAATAAAGTGGATACAAAGTTTTGCTGATGAAAGATGTGGCGGTTTTGGAATAGTTTATCAAGGTGCAAATTTTGATTTTTACGGTGAACACATTGCAAAATTTTGGACTTTAGATAATGAAGTTTACCATAATAGCTTAATGACAAGAAACCCGAAATTATCTAAATCGGCTGCATACTTGCAACACCACAAAGAAAGGGCTACAAGCGAAGAACTAAGGCAATTTAGATACATTTATTGGATAGACCACAAATGGAAAAAGAAAGTATTATTGAAGCAAAAACCATATCCAAAGCACTATGCTGAAAAACCTAACAACTTTGAAAAAGTTGAAGCGGGTGGGCTTTTTTTTAATTCTTTTGAAACGGAATTGTCAAACGAAGCAGGAACGTAGCAGCTTGCTTATAACGTTTTCGGGCTTGGCGAAGTGGCTTTTGTGCGTTGGCTTGTGTGTCGGAAAGCCATTTTGCCAAACCCGTGTTATATGAAGGTGGGATTTCACGCACTACACTTTCATCGAAGCACGTAAAAGAAAAAAGAAAAAATGAGCGTGGGAAATTTTAAAAACAAAAAAATATGGCTTACGGAAATTGGGGTGCTTACGTTTATAAAAACGGTGAACGCCAAACAAACAGAGAGGACAACACTCCTTATCAAGAAGATGAACTACAAGCTGGCTATTGGCAGGCTTTTGGTGGCAACAATGAAGATGGAACAAGAGTTGGAACAAAGGCAAAATTGCATTGCACCCATGCTTCTCTTGGTAACGGCTCTTTTCGATTGTGTGGATACAAATCATATCCTGTAATTTATTGGGAGGGAGAGGTCGTTGATGATAAGCCTTATCAAAAAGGTGATAACGCTGGAACGGATAAATGGGATTGGTATGATTCAGATGGAATTGAGGGCGAATTACACGGGTATAAGTTTAAGGCATACCCATCAGATTCACCAGAAGCGGTAAACCTTGAATTAATTGAACCTGATGGAACAAAGTGGACAGGTAAATCAGGTTATTGCATGGGTGCTGGACACGATGACTAAATGAGCGTGGGCAGATTTTTTCTTTTTTCTTTCTCCGAAAAGTTTAATCGAAGCACGTCTGCCCACTTTCATATAACTTGTTTATACCCGCTACTTTTTATCGTATATTCAAATAATTTGGATGGATAAGCGAATAAAAGCAACCCAATGACTAAAATAAAAACAGCCCGGCTCCTTTTGTTAAAGTTCATATCCGAACGAATGGCAGATGCCGGGATCAATCAGGTTAAACTTTCCGAATTAACCGAAATCAATCAGGCCAATTTATCAAAGATTCTAAGCGGAAAAAGAACACCAACATTGGACACGTTTTTAAAATTATGCCAAGCGTTGGAAATCAGAATTTTCTTAGAATCAAAAACAGAAGACAAAGAAGCAAATGAAGCAAGGCAGTTTTTAAATCAGATTTTGGAAGAAAGGAAAATCAATAAACCTTAAACAATGGACGAAAGAGATCACAAGGCTATGAATGAAGAGCTAAACCAGCCATTGCAGCAGCCGCTTGTTAGCGATTCGATTCGATTCGTTGCGATTGAGGATGCTTTATATTTTGCTGAATACTTTAAAAATAACTTTGACTATTACGATTGCAATGCAAACGGTCGTATTTACAAATGGATTGATTTGAAAAAGCGTGGTCAATCAGCAATGACAATGAAACAGATATTTGATTATTGGCTGTCAATTAGCTAAATTAAAAGAAATGATTAAAACAATTATTAAAAAATTTTATTGCTTTATTTTAGGCCACAAATACATATATTATGGTCGATCTGGATGTGATTTTTGGGGGTCTAACATAAGTATATGTAAAAGGTGCGATAAAAAAATTAATAGCCTTTTTGATTAAATAGGGCGTACGCCCCTATTTTCCCCCTCAAAAGCCCCTCGTATCTAAACCCTCCCTTTCAAAATCTCAAAAACCTTAACAGCGTTTGAGTCTGCTTTTGTCTTATCGTAAATATCAACAATAGACTGCTGCGCATGGCCTGACATTAAACTGATTTCTTTAGGGGTTAATCCATAAACCGACATTATTGTAATAAACGTGCGCCTCATAGTATGGCTTGTAATTACTTCGTATTTTGGTTTGACTTCAATTTCTTTACCTATGCCTTTGAGTTTTGCAATTTGAACGGGGGCGGTAAACCCAGCAATTCTGCAAACCATTTTAAGGCTGTTATTAAACTTTTGACTGCTTAGACGTTTGGGCAAATTTCCTTTATGCCTTTTTAAGATTGTTTCAACTTCTGGGAATATCGGAATTACTGATTTGTTACCTGTTTTTTGGGCATAAAAAACAATGCAACGAACATTGTCAATAACCTGAATGTAGTCAGGATTGAAAAGTTTGACATCCGAGTACCTTAACCCGGTGAAGCAATGACAAATAAATACTGGTTAAAATGGAGCTTATTGGTCCAATGATGTTTTTGCAGTTCCTTACAAAGCAGTTTATCCCCATCCTGAATGGATCGGGATGTTCCGTCATTCATTGAATCACCTTTAATTTCAATTACTAAGTAATTGCCTTTTTCAAATTCCTGTGGGATCAACATTGTTTCAAGTTTTGGTATTTCCTGGCTTTCTAAACTATCTAAATACCCTGCTTGGGCTTCAATAGATAGATACTGGGTTTCCATAAATTCACTAAATGGAACCTGTTTAATTAAACTTGAATCTGAATATTGATTAAATGTACCTGGTTCTTGGACTTGGTTATCGGGTAAATTTAAAGAAATTATATCAGTAATTTGATAATCATTATTGACATTAATTACAAAATTTGGGAAAGCTCGATTAAGCCTATCTATAAACTTTGCGTTTAGTGGTGTTTCACCATTAAATATTCGACTAATATACGATTCTGTATATCCCAATTTATTTGCCAGCTCAATTTGGCTAATTCTTTGATCTCTTATAAAGGTTTTTAAATCAAACATTTACGCTTTATATAAATAAATATGTAAGTTTTTTAAAAGAAAACTTGCACAAAACTTGACATTTATAACAAGAATGCTTTATCTTTGTGTATCGAAAGTTTAACAATATGTCAACTACAACAATAGATAATAAACCACAGGTCGCAATTGATATGGGATTACTTACCAGATCCGAAGCAGCCGAATATATGGGATTAAGCCCAGCAGGATTTGCCAGGATAGCCCCCAAAATAAACGGCAAGCGCATAGGATTAGATAAATTCTATTCCCCTGAATCAATTCGCCAGTATCTCGCAAATATACAACAGCCTGTTTTAAAAACTTCGCAACCTGTTGAAAATTAACACATTGTAATTTTTATAATATGGCTTCGTCTGGCAAATGTGCCAGTAGATTATACATTTTTACCTACGTCTTTACATCCGGGGAAACCCAACCCACGAACAGAGAATGATAGTAGGGGTACAAGTTGCCCCTACTCTTTTTTAAAACTACTAAACCAAATAAAATGAGCCTCCAAGCATCAATTAAATCCTTAAACGCTTCAATCGAAGCCTTAGAATATTCAAATCATTGCCTTTCAGAAGCACACACAGCATTTAGGCAAATGATCCGTGAAAATCATTTGGTGCATTTACCAAAAATCAAAAGAACTGAATTAGAACAATACCATGAGTTAGAAAATATTGAGCTTAATGACATGGCCTATTGTGTACACTATACGACAATAGATTACCCGAAATCATTCGACATTGAAATTAAAGCAATCGCAGGATGCAAAATTGAAGAAAAGGACTATATCCAGCTTTATAAAATCGACAAAGAAATATTTGACCAGCTTTTAAATGTGGTTGACAAATATTATCACGACAAACTTTTCACCTACCAACAGGATCACAACGACCGACTGGACGAACTTGAAAAACAAGGAAGATTCTAAACCAAACTCAAAATAAAAAACTCAATGAAAACCAAAACTCAAAACTCAAATTTAATCACAAAAAAAGATGCCAGGGAAATTGAAATGCTTGGTGAAGCTAAGAACTTAAACGGCTACAAATCTCAATATGATTTAGTCGTAATGGATGGTCAACTTGAATTAGACCAGTATTGCAAAAAGACATTCCAAATTGGCAAATCAGAATTACCAATTTTCGGACGCTTCAAATTTTCAGGATCATTAAATTAACCAAATGCTAAAACTCGAAAGACCTGGATTCCCGACCTATAAATCAGTAACGAATTTTTATCTATCAAAAGGTGCAATGAATTTACCACATTACCGATTTATGGAAAAACAAAGAATGATTGACATTTTTTATTTTCTAAAACAACAAGATGTACCCGGAACGCACAAGGATAGAATCAATGAAGCAATCAAAGATCTAAAAAGTATAACAAATTAAAACAATAATAAAAATGTCAACACAATTAACATCTAAGGCAAGCAACGGACAAGATACATATCCGGGCTACAATCGAGCTGAAATGGAGGTCATTAAAAATTCAGTTGCAAAGGGAACAACGGATACAGAATTAAAATATTTTTTATCTGTTTGTAGAACAACCGAATTAAACCCATTTACAAAAGAAATTTGGTGCTACAAAGACCATAAAAATAATTTATTGGTATTTGCCGGTCGTGATGGGTTTTTAGCGAATGCCCAAAAGAATCCAAACTTTAATGGAATCAGATCATGCGATGTTTGTGAAAATGATGATTTAAGATTGGATATGATGAATCCAGAAAACAATAGCCACAATATTAATCATTTAGATCGTGGCAAAATAGTGGGTGCATACGCAATTGTTTTCAGAAAAGATGGGGAACCTACAATTTCATACGTAGAATTTAAAGCCTATGATCGTGGATCTGCGACATGGAAAACGCACCCAGCAGCAATGATTAAAAAGGTTGCTGAAACCCAAGCGCTAAAATTAGCATTCGGATTGTCAGGCGTTCAAAGTGAATACGAATTTGACGTAAAAGAAAACATTGCAATTCCGATTAATACGCAGATTGCAAATTCAGACATTGAAGAAATCAAAGAGGGTCTTGATTTGATCCATGATGTTGCCGAATTGAATAAGTATTTTATTCAATTATCGGATGAATTAAAAACAGACAAACAAATTATTGAACTTTTTAAACTTAAAAAAGAATCATTCTAATGGAAACCCAATTGATAGAAGTTGCCCCAAACATTGAAGAAAAAAGACAAGAGATCATTGATAAACTGCAATCCGGTGAAATGGTTTTAAGTTTTTCAGCAATCAAAGAATTTGCAAAAAGTCCGGCTCATTTTATGGCCTATAAATTAGGAGATAAAAAACAAACGGCTGCAATGAAGAAAGGCACAATGATACATTGCGCTATATTGGAACCAGAAGAACTTGAAAAAAGATATTGCATTTTAGAGCCTTCAATGTTGCCTAATCCTGACAAGGATTTTAGAAACACAGAAAACAAAAATTTTAAAGCTGAATTTGAAGCAAAAGCAGCATCAGAAAACAAGGAAATTATCGACCCAGTAGAATGGCGCAATTTAATTGCTCATAGAGATCTGGCCTACAACAATGAAGTTATTAGCCCATATTTGAACAATCTTATTAAAAGAGAAAATTACGCTGAGTGGGATTTCGCAGGATTCCACTGGAGGGGCGTTCGTGATGGTGTTGGCAAGTCTTATGTTTTAGATTTAAAAACCGTTGCTGATGCAACGCCTGATAAAGTTTCCAGATTTATAGCGCAACAAGAGAAATACCATTGGCAACAATTCTTGTATAAACAAGCCCCGGACGTTTCCCCATTTTACACATCATTTAATTTATTAGTAGATGCCGATATGGGTATTTCAATGTTTGAAATTTCATGGTCAAAACTTGCACAGGCTGAATCGGAACTTATAAGGCTTCTTGATAAATTTAAAATGTGCATAGATCAAAATTTGTGGCATCAGAATTATGAATTTTGGTCAGATAACACAAAAGGATATTTTGAAATCTAATTTTCTAAAACAACAAACAAACTTTAAAGCCTAATTACAAGAACCAATGCAACCAATAACATTACACGTTGACCGCTTACAAGTAGATTCAAAAGGTAAAATTGATTGGAAAAAAGAAAGTTTTAAATCGTTAAAAAACACCTTATCGAATCTGCCAGAAGGTAAGTATAAAGTATTCATTCAACAGGTTAAGAAATCAAGTGGATGGAGATACAAATTTCACTTCGCTCATGTATTGCCAATGATTGTAGAGTACATGAATCGAAACGAAATCAATCAAATAATTGACCCATCCACAGGCGAAACGTTACCGATTGATTGCGAAACATTACACGAATATCATAAAATGATTTTCAATCCGGCGCTTTTAAAAAATAATTTAAAAAGAAAGGATTCAAAAGGAAACATCCCAGAATATTTAACCGTACCAATGACCACAACTAAAATGAGCGATGGGGATTTTATTGCAAGGTTTGAAGAAGAAATAATTGCAACCTATTCCAATCAATACAATATTGAATTTTTAACAAGAGATGAATTTAGAGAATACTTTGAAGATGGCAAAGATTCTAAAATGATTATTGATTTACAATTTGAAAACGTTTAGCATGACCGGAACCGTTCAATTAGAATTAGCCTTAGACCGTGTTCAAGATGGTTCAAGAAATTGGTACAATGACTGCTATCAGTTTGCATGTTTATTCTTATTCACAGTCGATAAATTCAGTAGTGAAGATTTAATTGAAAGTTACAGACATCATGGAAACCCTGAACCATCAGAGGTAAGAGTTTGGGGCGCTGTTATCAGAAAATTAAGCCAAGAAAATAAAATAATATTTCAAGGCTACCAAAAATATAAAAACCCGAAAGGGCATTGTAAACCTTCTGCAATTTGGAAAGTAATTAAGTAATATGCCAGTTTGCGAAAAACATACAAGATATATTCCCGAAGGGCAGCATTGCGGAGCTTGTTGGAGTGAAGGAGTTTTATTTAAAAAAGCAGAATCCAAAAGCTCCGCAACTAAGCCAAGTGGAATAAAGAAATTAAAAGACAAGGCACAGGCTTTGTTTTCAAAAAAGATTAAAGCAAAATATTGCAAATCGAAGTTTGTTAATTGCTGGACTTGTGGAAAAGCAATTTTGAGCAAAGGCACATCCGTAACAAACACAGCACATTGCGGACATTACTATCCAAAATCAACACATTGGGAATTAGCATACACTTTATTTAATGCGGGGATACAGTGCTACATGTGCAATTGCAATGCACAAGGCATTATCCCAGCAATGCGAAATAAGTTAGTTGAAGTTTGGGGCGAAGAAATAATAAAACAGCTTGACAATGTAGCCGAAAAGTTTATCAACGAAAAGAAATCAGGTATTAAAAAATCACAGCCTTCTGAAATGTGGCTAATAGGACAAATTGAATTACTAAAACAAGAAACCAAAAATTTAAAATGAAAACAGCAGAAGAATTTAAACAGAGATTAATTGAATTAAGAGCATGCGAAGAAGCTCGTATTTGGGCAGACGGAAAAACAGATAAAGAAGGATGGGAACAATGCGATAGAGGCGATTGGCTTCTGTGGTGGGCAAAAAAAGAAAATCAAGAAATTAGATCTCTAACATTGGCAAAAGCAAGATGCGCTAAGTTGGTAATTCATTTAATGAAAGATCAGCGCAGCATTGACGCTGTAATTGCTGCTGAGCGATTTGGATTGGGTGAAATTGGATTAGGTGAATTAAATGCTGCTTATGCTGCTGCTGCTGCTGCTGATGCTGATGCTGCTGCTTATGCTGCTGATGCTGCTGCTGATGCTGCTGCTGATGCTGCTGCTGCTGCTTATGCTGCTGATGCTGCTGCTTATGCTGCTGATGCTGCTTATGCTGCTGATGCTGCTGCTTATGCTGCTGATGCTGCTGCTGATGCTGCTGCTTATGCTGCTGCTGCTGCTGCTGATGATGATGCTGCTGCTGATGCTGCTGCTGATGCTGCTGCTGCCGAAAGAAAAAAAATACTAAAACAGTGCGCTGACATAGTTCGAGAAAACTTAAAACCAAGTTTTATTTAAAATGAAAACAGCATTAATCGAATGGGTAAAATGGTTTGCCGACATCTGTTTAATTGGAATCGGTGTAATTATCGCAATTCTGACTATTGGAGCGGTAATGTTTTTGGGGTTTAAAATAGTTTATTCATTATGATAGTTCGTTATTTAACCAGGGAGCAATACGTAAGTAAACTAAAAGGCTTACGATCTCACATTGATTCTTTGATTTTAGAAGAAGAATCAGATGATCATTTAACCAATCAGGAAGCTTGTAGAATATTAAACGTTTGCGCTGCAACATTATCAAGGTACTCAAGGGTATATCCTTTAAAAAACAAAAAAAAGCACGGTCATTCGTGCTATATCAAGGCAGAGATAATAAAATTAAAAGCCGGATTGGATGCCGGTAAAATTAAGTTTGAAATTGAAAAGATTAACAATAAACAACTTACAAGTATGTAAA
>JBDKFN010000067.1:0-9661 GCA_039798705.1 Bacteroidota bacterium | reverse complement strand
ACCCGCTTGTGTGCCTCGCAATCGTTGTGTTTTTTCCTCTTCTCCTATCTCCTCATTCCCAGCCTTGCGCCGAAAGGACTGCAAAGGTAGAAAAATTTTGTTACCTACCAAATAATTTTTTGTTTTCTTTTGAAGAAATATCCTTTTGATAGGGCTGCAAAGGTAAGCAAGAAAACTGCATTCGCAACTCCTAATAAACATTAGTACATAAATAGCCTGATAATGAGCGGGAAAAATTAATATTGGTTCGTACTTAATAGGACCAAAGTACATGCTTCGGCTGCTTCAATGCCATTTTTTTCACATAATTCTTGAAAATAAATGCTTTCTGTACCAGGATTAAAGATGACTCTTTTAGGATTTAGAGCTAAAATAAATGGAATATATGCAGATTGGTTTTTTTCTGAGACATATAGAGTGACCGTATCTACTCCATCAATGTTGTGTACTAAATTAGTTTGAATGTCATTACCCGCCACTTGACCAGCTCTTAAACCAAATAAAACCACTTCATGACCATATTGCAATAACATTTGTGTTGCTTTAAAAGCATATCTTTCAGGGTTTGTGCTAGCACCTATTACTACTGTTTTTTTCATCGTCTATTAATTTAAAAATTGAGCAACCGCCTCTGCACATTTCTCCCCATCAATGGCTGCAGATACAATGCCACCGGCATATCCAGCACCTTCGGCACAGGGAAAGAAACCAGCAATATCAGGATGCTGAAAAGTTATTTTATCTCTTGGAATCCTTACAGGCGAAGAAGTTCTAGACTCCACACCTATCAATAAAGCCTCATAACTATCATAACCTTTCATCTTTTTCCCAAAAACTGGGAGCGCTTTTCGAATGCTATTTGAAACAAAACGGGGCAAAACTTCATCTAAAGACAAGCTTGTAAGGCCTGGTATATAAGAGTTTTTGGGCAAATCAATAGACGTTTTGCGATTGATAAAATCCGCCACTCTTTGCGCAGGGGCTTTGATGCTATTCCCTGCCATTTGAAATGCCAGTTGCTCTACTTGATTTTGAAAACGCAATGCAGCTAATGGAGATTCCGCAATTCCAGGTATATCTGTTAAATTCACTTGAACCACCAAACCCGAATTGGCAAAAGGATTATTTCTTTTAGAAGGAGACCATCCATTCACCACAATTTCGTCGGTCGCAGTAGCGCAAGGTGCAACAATACCGCCCGGGCACATGCAAAAAGAAAAAACACCACGACCTTCTACTTGCTCTACAATACTATAATAAGAAGGCGGCAAATTAGGATGTCGGACGTCACATTTATATTGAATTTGGTCGATCAATTCTTGTGAATGTTCGATACGCAAACCCATAGCAAAAGCTTTCGCTTCTATTTTAATTTTTTTTCGATCTAATAATTCATAAATATCTTTTGCAGAATGTCCTGTTGCTAAAATTAATGCATCGGCTGTAATGCTAGTGCCATCGGCTAATACAACACCTTTGCAAGATCCAAAAGCAATGGTAAAATCAACAACCTTCGCATTGAAATGGATTTCTGCACCACAATTTAAAAGTTGTTCTCTAAGTTTTACGATAATTTGCGGCAGTTTGTTGGTGCCAATATGTGGACGTGCATTGACCATGATATTGGGATCCGCTCCATGTTCAATAAAGCGTGTTAGAATGCGGTCCACATCGCCTCGTTTAGTAGAACGTGTGTATAATTTACCATCGGAATATGTTCCGGCGCCACCTTCCCCAAAACAATAATTTGACTCAGGATTAACAACACCATATTTATTGATGGCTGCCAAATCGCGGCGCCTAGCATGTACGTCTTTCCCACGTTCTAATACAATAGGATGAAAACCTAATTCGACCAAACGTAAAGCAGCGAACAAACCCGCAGGACCAGCACCTACAACAATTACGCGCTTTGCTTGCTTAATTTCTTTGGGCTTAAATAAATGTGGGGTTTCAATATCTTTTGGTGCTTCGTCAATATAAACGAACAACTTAGAACGGAAAACAACCACGCGAGAACGCGCATCAATTGATTGTTTTTTTATTTCAAATGCGGTAATTCGATCTACTGAAACTCCTATCTGATTTGCAATAAAAGATTTTAATGCAATAGGATCCTGAATAATATCTGGCGAAATGCCTAGTTCAATTTCTTTAATCATATGGGGTAAGTTTTTATCTTACAATAATCAAATGTAAACAAAAGCCGATACATTCTAAAAAACGAAGTACCTAAACTGTTACAATAATTTATCAAACAAGCAATCAGGAAACAGGTTTAATTGTGTAAATTTGAATATTAAAAAAAATTAAAATCATGAAAAGAACAAACCTTATTATTTTAGGATTAATAGCTACCGTTTTATTATTCAGTGGCTGCGGTTACAACTCAATGGTAAAACTTGACGAAAAAGTAAGCTCACAATGGGCACAAGTAGAAAACGTTTACCAACGCAGAGCAGATTTAATTCCGAATTTAGTAAACACTGTAAAAGGCTATGCAAATTTTGAAAAAGACGTGTTAACAGCTGTTACAGAAGCAAGGTCAAAAGCAACATCAGTAAATGTTGATGCAAGTAAATTAAGCCCTGAAGCAATTCAACAATTTCAACAAGCACAAGGACAATTAAGCTCTTCACTTTCAAAATTATTGGTAGTGGTTGAAAAATATCCTGACTTAAAAGCGAACCAAAACTTTTTAGAATTACAAGCACAGTTAGAAGGTACTGAAAATAGAATTACAGTAGAACGCGCAAGATTCAACGAAGTAACACAAGAATATAATTCTACTATTCGTTCATTCCCAAATAACTTAACAGCTGGTATGTTTGGCTTTAGTAAAAAAGGTTATTTTGAAGCAGAAAAAGGTGCTGAAAAAGTACCTGAAGTAAAATTCTAATCAGCATTTTACCAGCACACAATACGCTTCAAGACCAATAAAAACAAGCTAATGGGCATCAATAGATTTTCAAAAGATCAACAACAACAAGTTAAAGTTGCGATTGAAAATGCGGAACTTCAAACATCTTGCGAAATCAGGGTATTTGTAGAAGACTTTTCTAAAATTGACGTTTTAGATCGGGCCGCTTTTCAGTTTAAAAAATTAGCTATGCACGAAACTGCTTTAAGAAATGGCGTGTTAATTTATTTAGCAACTGAAGATAAAAAGTTTGCGATTATTGGCGATGCTGGCATCAACCAACATACTGGAAATGAATTTTGGGATAGTGTTAAGGAACTTATGCTTGCCGAATTTAAAAAAGAGGATTTAACAACCGGCCTGATCATTGGCATTGCGGCAATTGCTGAAAAAGTTAAATTGTTTTTCCCTTATGAAATGGGAGATAAAAATGAAATTTCAAATGACATTGCACATTAATATGAAAAAATACCTACTGATACTATTCGTATTAATAAGCAGCATTGGAATGGCAGAAAGTATCCCTGCTAAGTCTAGCGAATTGGTGAATGATTATACCAATACGTTAAATGCGGAACAAAAAAGCCAATTGACCCAAAAGTTATTGGCCTATAACGACACCACATCTACTCAAGTGTGTATTGTAATAGTGAATACCATTGATGGCGATGAAATTAGCCATTATGCAAACACTTTAGCAGAAAGCTGGGGTATTGGACAAAAAGACAAAGACAATGGGGTGTTATTATTAGTCGCATTGGCAGACCGTAAAATAACTATTCAAACAGGCTATGGCATGGAAGGTGTATTACCCGATGCCATTTGCAAAAGAATTATTGAAAAAGAAATAAAGCCGGCATTTAAACAAGGTGATTATTTTGCAGGCTTGGACCAAGCAACAACTGCTATATTTAAATTTGCCGCAGGCGAATATACTGCTGACAATTATGCTAAAAAGAAAAAAGACAAGATTCCTTTTGGATGGATCATTGGCTTTTTTATTGTTTACTTAATTATTGCTAGTAAAAATAAAGGTAACGCTGGGGGCATTGGAGGAAACAGAGGAAGAGGCGGAATGATGCCACCCATGTGGTTTGGCGGCGGTGGCGGCAGAGGCTCGTTCGGAGATTTCTCTGGCGGCGGTGGAAGTTTCGGTGGCTTCGGAGGTGGAAGCTTTGGAGGCGGCGGTTCCAGCGGAAGTTGGTAAAAAATCTTATCTGTTAAATACAAAAAGCAAACAAAACACTACCCTATTTTATCAAAATAAAGGCATAAAAAAAACCCAGCAAAAGCTGGGTTTTTTTTTGAACCAAAAGCTAAAAAGGAATTAGCTTAATTTTAATTTTTTCTGAATGTCTGCAACATATGCACGGAACTTTTTATCCGTATCGATTAAGTCTTCAACTGTTTGACAAGCATAAATTACAGTAGAGTGATCTCTGCCTCCAAAGTGCATTCCTATTGACTTTAAAGAAGACTTCGTATGACTCTTCGCTAAATACATAGAAATTTGTCTAGCTTGAACAATCTCTCTTTTTCTAGTTTGCGACTTCAATAATTCTACAGGAACTTCAAAATATTCACAAACTAATTTTTGAATATATTCAATTGAAATTTCTTTACTAGAATTTTTAATAAAGTTCTTCAACATTTGTTTTGCCAATGGCAAATCAATTTCTTTTTTATTTAAAGTAGAGTGTGCCAATAAAGAAACCATTGCTCCTTCTAAGTCACGCATGTTGCTGTCGATATTATGTGCAACGTATTCTACTACATCTTGTGGCAATTCAATACCATCTAATTGCATTTTCTTATAAAGAATAGCCATTCTGGTTTCAAAATCTGGAATTTGCAAATCTGCAGTTAAACCCCATTTGAAACGAGATAATAAACGATCTTCTACTCCGATTAAATCTTTTGGTGGTTTATCAGATGTTAAGACAATTTGTTTATTGGTTTGATGCAATTCATTAAATATATGGAAGAAAATATCTTGTGTCTTTTCTTTACCAGCAAAGTTGTGTACATCATCTAAAATCAAAACATCAATCAATTGATAGAAGTTTTTGAAATCGTTGATGGTATTGTTTTTCATTGACTCTACAAATTGCTGTGTAAATTTCTCTGCATTTACATATAGCACTTGTTTTTCAGGAAAACGATCTTTAATGGCACCACCAATGGCATGCACTAAATGTGTTTTACCTAAACCTGTAGGACCATAAATCATTAAAGGATTAAAAGAAGTGCCTCCTGGCTTATTTGCAACTGCAAAACCCGCTGAACGCGCTAAACGGTTACAATCTCCTTCTACAAAATTATCAAATGAATATTTTGAATTTAATTGACTATCAATGTTGATTTTCTTCAAACCCGGAATCACGAATGGATTACGAATAGAAGAAGGCACGGTTACCGGAATTGGCACCGAAGGGTTTTTCAACTCTCCATTTGGAGAAGCTGGAATATTAATGGTTTGTGCTTTTGTATTAGAAGTAGCATTATCTACTACAATATTATATTCTAAGCGTGCATCCGCTCCAAGTTCGTGCTTAATGGTTTTACGCAATAAATTAACGTAGTGTTCTTCTAACCACTCGTAGAAAAATAAACTAGGTACTTGGATGGTTAGCACGGCTCCATCTAATTTTAAAGCTTTAATTGGTTCAAACCAAGTCTTGAAGCTTTGTGTCGGCACATTGTCTTTGATGATCTTAAGACAATTTTCCCATACTGCTGTGCTAGTTTCTATCATTTTTATTATTCGAAAATTATTATCTAAAAATTCCTATGAAAACAGATTTTCCATTTGAGTCTACGAATATTTGCATTTATTTCTTAACAAAAAAATAAAAAAAAAATTTGTTTTTTCCAAAGTTGATTTTCAATAGCAAGAGGGCGTTTTTTGCTCGAAAAAAAAATTAAAAAAATTAAAATTATTTTATTCAAGTATTTTTTTGTAACTGGATGAAAGCCTTTCTAGTCAAGGCTTTTCGAGATACCGGCTATAATTGATTGACAATCAAAAACTAATCAAAAATATCAATTAATTTGAATTAACAAAGGTCCTTTTTGGTTCTTAAAAAGTGATTTATAAGTAGCTGAAAATGAATTTATTTATTTCTTCCTTTAGGCTATTTGAAAATCATCGGCCAATTGTTGGTCAATGCGCATTGCCGAACCAATGGCTTGTTTCTTTTTCTTTCCTAATTCAAAGAAATAATCAATACGACCTAGGTTGATACCCGCAAATCCTACTTGAAAGATCCTTACTTCCTCTCCAAGGCTATTTTTGCGTATTTCTGGGGCCGTCATGAAGGTATGAGTATGTGCGCCAATGATCAAGTCGATTCCTGCCGTTTGATCGGCTAAGACCTTGTCTGATACTTTATTGTCTTTATAAGCATAACCCAAATGCGATAAGCAGATAACGAGGTCGCATTGCAAATCGTGTTTTAATTGATGAGCAACTTGATTTGCAACTATAACTGGATTCAAATATTTCGTTTGTTCGTAGTTTCTAGCCTCTACAAGGCCTTCAAGCTCAATTCCTAAGCCAAATACCCCTATTTTTAAGTCGCCTTTGTGAAAGACCTTATAAGGCTGCGTTTTGCCATTTAATATGGTATCCTTAAAATCATAGTTGGCAATTAGAAAAGGGAAGCTCGCATGTTTAAGCTGCTTTTCAAAACCAGTTATTCCGCAATCAAAATCATGATTTCCAATGGTTGCGGCATCATAACCCAATTTCGACATCAGTTTAATTTCCAGTTCGCCACCATATAAATTAAAATATGGGGTTCCTTGAAATATATCTCCAGCATCTAATAATAAAACGTGTTCTTCTTCCGCTCTGATTTGTTTAATTAAGGTCGCCCTTCTAGCAACTCCTCCTAAACCTGCATTTCTAGAACCATCCGCAGGAAAAGGATCAATGCGACTGTGCACATCGTTGGTATGTAAAATGGTAAGCTTTGTAATTGATTTTTTTGCTTGTGCAGCAAAAGGATTCGCTCCAACAGCAAAAAGTGCGGCTGCTGCAGAAAGTGACTTGATAAAGGTTCGTCTATTGGTCGATCCTAATTCTTCCATCGATGGTTGGGTTAATGGTTTTACCTAATGCTTTCTGAGATAACACATAGTCAATTAATGCATCTCTGATTTTATAGTTCAAATTACTTTTGTTAATTGGCTTTGCAAAAGCAGTAATTCCATCACCGCCATTGGCTAAATAATCGGAAGTTAATACCACATAATTGCGATTGGTGTCTACTGGTAAACCAGCAATTTTAACAAGGGTTTCTGTTGATGGTTTTGCTTGAATGGTAATTCCAGCTAATGGTTGTCCGCCTTTACTAACCACAAAACGAACCAGCTCATTTATTTTTTTTCCTGATATGGTTAATAATACACATTCATTTTCGAATGGCATTAACTCATACATATTACGTAAAGTCCAATCGCCTTGTGGCATGGAATTTCTAATTCCGCCATTCGTTGTAGGAAAAGCGAAATCGAAAACTGCATTTTTGTTTTTGCAAGCAGTAGCTACGGCATCAGCAAAAAATATACTTAAATTATTATCTGGACTATTTTTACTCAATGCAATGGCCGAAGTGCCCACCACTACATTCATTTGGGAGTCTAAAGATTTTTTGTACGGTGCGTAAAACGCAATGATGGTAGAATCTGCGGGAAGTTTTTCCGAAATGGATTGTTGCGTGATTTTAGTTTCTTTTAAAATTAATTGCTTACTACAAGCCATCAAGCTAAAAGCAGCTATAACAAATAGTATTATTTTAAAATATTTTTTGTTCATCACTACTAATATTCTCCAAAAACAGTTCGCAACGCATTGGCAATTTCACCAAGTGTTGCTAAATTTTCTACCGCTTCAATTATCGTTGGCATTAAATTTTCAGTGCCGTTTGCTTGTAAAACTAACTTCTCTAAAATCGCTGTAACCTTTGCATTGTCTCTGTTTGCGCGAAGCACTGCCAACTTTTCCATTTGTTGTAAACGAATGTTATCGTTTACAGCAAACAATGGGCCCATCGATTCTTTCTCTTGCGTAAATTTGTTTACACCCACTAAAATACTTTCGCCAGATTCAATTTCTTTTTGATATACATAGGCTGCATCAGCAATTTCTTTTTGAATGAAACCTTCTTCAATTGCTTGAACAGAACCGCCCATTGCATCAATTTTGTTAATGTATTTCCATGCTTCTTGTTCCATGGTATCGGTTAACTCTTCCACAAAATAAGAACCTGCTAATGGATCAACGGTATCTGTTACACCAGATTCAAATGCGATAATTTGTTGTGTACGCAAAGCAATTTTTGCTGCAGCTTCTGTTGGTAATGACAATGCTTCGTCATAACCATTGGTATGTAAGGATTGTGTGCCACCTAAAACTGCTGCCATTGCTTGATTCGTAACACGTACAATGTTATTCATTGGTTGTTGCGCTGTTAGCGTTGAACCACCAGTTTGTGTATGAAAACGCAATTGCATTGCTCTCGGATCTTTTGCGCCTAAATCAGAGGTAATTTTGGCCCACATTCTTCTAGCTGCACGAAACTTAGCAATCTCTTCAAAAAAATTATTGTGACAATTAAAAAAGAAAGATAATCGCTTAGCAAAAACATCGATGGCTAAACCTTTGTCTATGGCTGCTTGCAAATAAGATTTTCCATTTGCCAACGTAAATGCCAATTCTTGCACAGCAGTTGAACCCGCTTCTCTAATATGGTATCCAGAAATTGAAATGGTATTCCATTTTGGAACAGATTCGCTACAAAACTCGAAAATGTCTGTGATTAAACGCATAGAAGGCTTTGGCGGATAAATATAGGTTCCGCGTGCTGCGTATTCTTTTAAAATATCATTTTGAATGGTTCCAGAAATTTTAGACCAATCGGCGCCTTGCTTTTTAGCCAATGCCAAATACATCGCTAATAAAATAGAAGCGGTTGCATTGATGGTCATTGAAGTAGTAATTTCTTCTAATTTAATTCCATCAAATAAAATTTCCATGTCTTGCAAAGAATCGATGGCTACTCCAACTTTACCTACTTCCCCTTCTGCAAAATCATGATCCGAATCGTATCCAATTTGCGTTGGTAAATCAAATGCAACAGACAAACCCATGGTGCCTTGTTGCAATAAATAATGATATCTTTTATTGGATTCTTCTGCGGTAGAAAAACCTGCGTATTGACGCATGGTCCATAACCTTCCGCGATACATATCTGGTTGAATTCCTCTGGTAAATGGAAATTCACCAGGCAAGTCGGTATGTGTGGTCGGCGTGCAATACACCGCTTTTATAGGAATGCCCGAAGATGTTTTTTTAGAATTTTCTGATGCTCCCATAAATTAAAAAAGTGTTTGTACTTCTGTGCGAATCATTGCAATGGCCACTTCATGCGGATTGCGTTCTGCGGTTGCTAAACTTTCAAATATTTGTTTACTTAATTCTACGCTGGTCGCTTCTTTTGGAAGTGAGTTATAGGCAAAATTAATTAAGTTGATGGTGTCTTCTTTCGTTGTTTTAATCATGGTCCAAGTTTGAGGAGCCACGTACATTTGTTGCGCTACATTGTGATCAAACTCTGCACGAATATCTTGCACTAATACTTGGTGAAATTCCCTAGCAGATAAACCATTTACGTGCGTTCTTAAAATCATGGCACTTGGGTTAATGCGCTCAATGAAAATAGTCAAACGTTCATATGC
>JBDKFN010000066.1:0-9709 GCA_039798705.1 Bacteroidota bacterium | reverse complement strand
TTTTTTTATCCCTAAAATATTCTATTTTTGTGTGCCCCTTAATGAACTGAGGGGCAATTTTTATCTAAATAGTAACGTTTAATCTTAAAATAAAAACTAATTAATCAAACAATGGCAAACGAAGCAAAAGTAGCTACTGCTGCAAAAGTTGAAAAAGGAAATGGATTGAGTACTTTTTTCGCATCATTTACTATTCCACTATGTTTATTGGTGGGTATCTTAATTTTCACATTTGTGATGGGTGCGCCTTCAAACTTTGAAGGAAATGATCCAGCAAACCACCCAGTTCAAGAAGGTGCAGGACACGTATTAGGTTTGATCCACAAAGGTGGTTACATCGTACCTATCTTATTGTCTTTAGTATTGATGAACATCACTTTTTCTATTGAGCGTTTCTTAACAATTGGAAAAGCACAAGGTACTGGCAATGCAGAAGCATTTGTTAGAGTTATCAAAGCAAAATTAGATCAAAACGATGTAGATGGCGCTATTAAAGAGTGTGATGCACAAAGAGGTTCTGTTGCTAATGTTATGCGTTCAACTTTAATAAAATATAAAGAAATGCAAGGCTTAACTTCAATGCCTGTTGACCAAAGAATTATTTCAATCCAAAAAGAAATTGAAGAGTCAGTAACGTTAGAATTACCAGGTTTAGAGAAAAACTTAGTGGTAATTGCGACTATGGCATCTGTATCAACATTGATCGCTTTATTAGGAACTGTATTAGGTATGATTAAAGCGTTCTCTGCATTAGCAACTGCTGGTTCTCCAGATTCAGTAGCTTTAGCAACTGGTATTTCTGAAGCCTTAATTAATACTGCATTAGGTATTGGTAACTCTGCGCTTGCAACAATCATGTACAACGTATTTACAAGCAAAATCGATGCAATTACTTATGCAATTGACGAAGCTGGTTACAGTATTGTTCAAACATTTGCTGCTAAAAACAGATAATAATTACCACAAATAATTTTAACATAAATAATATCATACAATGTCAAAAGTAAAGGTTCCTCGTAAGAGTACAGTAGTAGACATGACGGCAATGACCGACGTGGCATTCTTGCTGCTTACGTTCTTTATGTTGGCTACTAAGTTTAAACCTGATGAACCAGTGACGGTGACTACACCATCATCTATCTCAGAAATAAAGTTACCAGAAACAGACATTTTATTATTGACGATTGACAAAGATTCGCGCGTGTTTTTTGCAATGGATGGAGAAGCGAACAGAGTTGATTTGTTAGATAAAATGGCTACCAAATATCAACTTACTTTTAACGATAAACAGAAAAAAGAATTTTCATTGTTGAGTTCTTTTGGAGTTTCGATAAAAAATCTTGGTCAATATTTAGACTTAGATGCAGAAGGCAGAAAAAAATTCGCACAAAATGGAATCCCTTCAGATTCTACCAACAACGAATTAGCCGACTGGGTATTACAAGCTCGTTTTACGAATAAAGCTTTAAGGGTTGCTGTAAAAGGTGACCAGAATGCAGGATATCCTGTAGTAAAGCAAGTAATTGCGACTTTACAAGATAAGAAAGTAGATCGTTTCAACTTTATTACAAGCTTGGAAAAGGCTGAGAATTAATAATTCAAAAAAAATTAGCGATGGCAGATATAGAAAGCGGCGGCGGTGGCGGAGCCCATAAAGGCAAGAAAAAAGGTAAAAAAATGTCGACAAGGGTGGATTTTACACCCATGGTAGACTTAGGTTTTTTATTGATTACTTTCTTTATGTTAACGACTTCCATGAACAAGCCACAAACCATGGAAATTAATATGCCCGTTAAGGATAAAAACCTTACCGAAGATCAACAAACTAAAGTAAAAGCATCTCAAACATTGACGGTGTTGCTTACAAAAGAAAATAAAGTTGTTTACTATTTTGTTGATGAAAAAACAGGAGAGCCAGGCCCTACAACTGTTACAGATTATGGTAAAGAGGGCATTCGCAAAGTATTATTAAATGAAAATAAAATAAGAAATGCAAGCGTAGATTCAATCGCAATTTACAAAGAACAACTACAGTCAAATAAAATTAAAGAGGAAGATTTCAGAGCAAAAGTTTTTGCAATTAAATCTTTCAAAGATGGATTAATCGTAATTATCAAAGCAGACGACAATTCGAGATACGGAAATTTAGTAGACATCTTAGATGAAATGAATATCTGTAACATTGGTCGTTATGCAATTGTAGATATTACGCCAATTGATTTAGAATTATTAAGTAAAACCACATTATAATTCTATAAAAGAAATTAGAAAATGGCAGGTAAAATAGATTTATATGATGGCAAATGGATAGAGCTAATATTCCGCGGTAAAAACCAGGAATATGGAGCTTTTGAAATTCGTAAAAGTTATCCAAAACATGCATTTTATGGCATCGTTTTGGCTATAGTTGCTTTTACTTTGTCGGTGAGTGCCCCTTTAATTATTCGTTTAATTTCGAATGCACTTCCAGATGAGAAAATTGTAAAAGTTGACCAAACAAATGTGTTGGAAGATGTGCCACCGGTTGATAAAAATCAACCTACTCCACCTCCACCTCCACCACCTCCATTGAAGTCAACTATTAAATTTACACCACCCGTAATTAAACCGGATGATCAAGTGCCTGATGAACCACCTCCAATTCAAGAAGAATTGAAAAAGGTAGATGCAGGTGTTACAACTGTACAAGGTGATCCAAATGCAGAAGTAGATTTAAGTGGCTTAGATGGTGATGTAACAGGTGAAGAAGCCCCATTTATTTCAGTAGAACAAATGCCAGAATTCCCAGGAGGCGGCGAAGGTGCATTGATTTCATACATTGCAAAAAATACAAAATACCCAGCAATGGCTAGGGAAAATAATATTGAAGGAACTGTATTTATTTCTTTCGTTGTAGAAAAAGATGGCAGTGTTTCTGATGTAAAAATATTAAGAGGAATTGGCGGTGGTTGCGACGAAGAAGCTAAACGTGTAATCAAAAACTTGCCAAACTTTACGCCAGGCAGACAAAACGGTAGACCAGTACGTGTACAGTTTAACGTGCCTGTGAAATTTAAATTGATGTAGTTAAAATGGACAAACCAGCGGATTTATGGTCCATGCGAGATAAAGTAATTTTCGTTTTTGGAATAATAATGTCCCTAGTTTATTTAGTAATAGGAATTAGTTTACTCAGCATTAAAAATTTTCTTGCTGAATATGATACAATAGTTAAAACCGGAATAGGCTGTATTTTTATAGCCTATTCTTTTTTTAGAATGTGGAGAGCATTAAATAATTGGAGAAACAGAAACAATGAAGACGAAGAATAAAGTATTATTATTTGCCCTTGTTGGAATTTCCCTAACTGCATGCACAAACAATAAAGATAAAAACGGGAAAGCGCTAAGCACTACTACTTCTGGTGAAGTAAAAATTGCTGCAGACGAAACCATTAGCTCTATTATTGATTCTCAAGAGCAAGTTTTCGAGTCTATCTATCCGAAAGCAAATATCCAAGCAACTTATTTACCGGAACTAGAAATGATGGATCTTTTTATCAAAGACAGCATTTCTTTAGTAGTAGCAACAAGACCTTTAAATACCTCTGAAACGGCTTATTTTAAAGGGAAACACAGCTATACGCAAAACAAAATTGCAACAGATGGCATTGCTTTAATTGTCAACAACCTTAACACAGACACAACTTTTACATTGGCACAAGTACGTGAAATTATGCGCGGCAATTTTTCTAAATGGAATGATTTAGACAAAAAGTCATCGTCTGAAAAAATCAATTTAGTATTTGATAATAAAAAAAGCGGCACTGTAAGATACATGTCTGAATTAGTTGGACAAAAGACACTTCCTGGTTATGCATTAAAAACAAATGAGGAAGTAATTAAATATGTTTCTGAAAACAGAAATGCATTAGGCATTGTGGGCGTAAATTGGATCAGCGATAAAGACGACCCTAAGGCTATGAAATTTAGAAGTGGCGTTAATGTGATAGGTATTATGGGCGACCCCGGAGATTTAGGGGACGACTACTATTATCAGCCTTACCAAGCCTATTTCGCAACCAAACAATACCCTTTATTACGTGAGATTTATACCATTAGTAGAGAACCTAGGGCTGGCTTAGCCACAGGCTTTGCTTCGTTTATTTCGAGTGATAAGGGTCAAAAAATAATATTAAAAGCAGGTTTATTACCAGCCAGTGCACCTATAAGAATTATACAAACAAATTAATAAATTAACAGCATGAATCGTAGTTTAAAAAACGCTTGGCTTGTTGCCGCACTTTTGGTTTCTACTTTTACCATTGTAAAAGCACAAGAAGCAGTAACCGGAATTAGAGCCATTGAAGTGGAGCAATTTGAAAAAGCAAAAAGAATTTTCAGCGCATTAATTCAATCCAATCCAAGCAATGCCGATAACTATTTTTATTTAGGAAAAGCATATTATAAGCAAGATAAAATTGATTCTGCGAAATATTATTTTCAACAAGGATTAGCCGCAAACCCTAACTCTACCTTAAACATAGTGGGTTTAGGTTCTGTAGATTATGACCTAGGCAATGTAACAGAAGCAAAAGCAAACTTTGAAAAAGCAATTGGCATTTCATTAGGTAAAGATTTTCAAACATACATTAGTATTGGTGAAGTTTACCGCGAATTAGGGGTAAGAAATTTTGACGAAGCATTGAATAACTTCTTAAAAGCAAAAGCGATTAACCCTAAAAGCCCAGAATTATTAGTGGCAATTGGTGATGTGTACATGGAGCAAGCAAATGGTTCGGAAGCGGTTAAATATTATACTGAAGCGCTTAAATTAAACCCAAACTATGTTAACGCACACGTCCGCACAGGTAAGCTTTGGACGCGTTCGCTGAATTATGCAGAAGCTAAAATCGCATTCGATAAAGCCATTAAAATAGACTCTACTTTTGCGCCAATTTACAGAGAATATGGCGAGTTAGAATTAGGTGCTAAACATTTCGAAAGCGCAGTAGAAAAGTATAAAAAATATTTAGCCTTAACAGACAAATCTTTGAATTCGCAATTGCGTTATGCAAAGTTTTTATTCTACGGAAAACAATTTCAAGAGTCAATTGACATCATCAAACAAATTGTTGCAAAAGATTCGAGCGATTATATTAATTACCGTTTGTTAGGTTATTCATCTTATGAAATAAAAGATTACAAAGCAGGATTAACCGCAATGAATAAATTTTTCTCTATGAATCCTGCAAAAATTTTACCTCAAGATTATGCTTACTTAGGTAAATTGCAAGTTAAAAACAAATTAGACTCAATGGGCGTAAACACTATATTACGTGCCATTGCGCTTGATACCACTAGCAGAGATTTATACGGAGATTTATCGGATGCATACTTCTCAATGAAGAAATATAAATTATCTGCAGAAACTTATGAGCTTAAATTATTAAACTCAAAACCTACTGCAGTAGATTATTTTAATTTAGGTAGAAAATATTATTTCGGATTAGAATTTGCAAAATCTGATTCTGCATTCGCAAAATTATTAGCATTGAATGCAGAATACAAACCTGCTTATTTATTCCGTGCAAGAAACAATGTTCAAATCGACAATGTAGACAAAGTGAACGATGGTTTAGCTAAACCATTTTACGAAAAGTTCATAGAGCTTACCACTACAGATCCAAAATTAGACCTTAAAAAATCTGGAAAAGATTTAATCGAAGCGTATAAATATTTAGGTGATTACAACTACACTGTTTTGAAAGATTACAATGCAGCTATTTTGAATTTCCAAAAAGTAGTGGAAATTGACCCTAATGACAAGGATGCCAAATTGAATATCGAGGGCTTAATGAAAGAGTCTAAGAAATAATCGTTAATTTTAACACATCATCAATCAATAAAAATATGGGAAATTCATTTTTACCATCCGATTACTTCCCAATTGTTTTGCAATTAATTGCAGCCATTGGATTTGTAGCTGTTACTATGCTAGCGACCCATTTTATTGGGCCTAAGCGTAAAACAGCCGATAAATTAGCCAATTTTGAGTGCGGAATTGAGCAACAAGGCGATGCCAGATCTCCAATTTCTGTGAAGTACTTTTTAGTTGCTATCCTTTTCGTTTTATTTGACGTGGAGGTGATTTTTATGTACCCATGGGCTGTCAACTTTAGAGAGTTTGGGGTAACTGGATTTTTGGAAATGTTCACCTTTGTGGGCTTTCTTTTAGCCGGCTTTTTTTACCTAATGAAAAAGGGTGCTTTAGACTGGGAATAAATTAGAGATTTCTTGCTCCTAAAACCTTTAAAAGTAATATTTGTTGTACATTTGACGCACATCTTTAGTGAAGATGTGCGTTTTGTTTTTAAGCATTTTTATGAGTGATATCAAAATTGTTTCAGCACCAGAAGGAATAGAAGGTGCAGGTTTTTTCGCAACGCGATTAGACAAAGTTGTTGGTCTTGCAAGATCACATTCATTATGGCCTTTACCTTTTGCAACTTCATGTTGCGGAATTGAGTTTATGGCTACCATGGGTTCTCATTATGACTTCGCCAGATTTGGTTCTGAAAGACCAAGTTTTTCACCTAGACAAGCAGACTTGTTAATGGTGATGGGAACGATTGCAAAAAAAATGGGTCCAGTATTAAAACAAGTTTATTTACAAATGGCTGAACCTCGCTGGGTAATAGCTGTTGGTGCTTGTGCATCGTCGGGTGGAATTTTTGACACTTACAGTGTAATGCAAGGTATCGATGAAATTATTCCAGTAGATGTTTATGTACCGGGTTGTCCTCCACGTCCAGAAGCTATCATCGACGGCTTCAATCGCATTCAAGATTTAGTAAAATCTGAATCGATGCGTAGAAGAAATTTACCAGAGTACCAAGCATTAATGACTAATTACGGAATTAAATAAAATGGCAATAGCAACAGAAAAATTGATCGCAGATTTGCAGTCTAGTTTTGGTTCTGCATTGAGCAATTTTGAACAGCCTTATGGTTTGTTAACCTTTCAAACCAACAAAGACAGCATCATTCCTGTATTGAAATACTTAAACGAAAACGAGGAATATCGCTTTCGTTTTTTAACAGATGTTTGTGCAGTTCATTATCCTGCAACTAAAGAGTTGGCAGTTGTTTACCATGTGCAAAGCATGGAAAATAATTTTCGTGTAAGAATAAAAGTATTTATTCCTGAATCAAATCCGAAAATTCCAACTGCTACAGTTTTGTATGAATCTGCAAATTGGCAAGAAAGAGAAACCTACGATTTTTTCGGTGTCTTATTCGAAGGTCATCCGAATCTTAAAAGAATTTTAAATGTGGATGATATGGTTGCTTTTCCATTGAGAAAAGAACATCCATTAGAAGATCCAAACAGAATTGATAAAAACGATACTTACTTCGGTAGATAAAATTTAACATAGAATTATGGCTCATATTCAACTCGGCAACGATTCATTAGAAAAAGAAACCACGACCTTAAACCTTGGTCCAACGCACCCTGCAACACACGGTGTTTTCCAAAACGTATTGGAAATGGATGGGGAGCGCATTGTAAGTGCTGTTTCTACTATTGGCTATATACACAGGGCTTTCGAGAAGATCGCAGAGCATCGCCCATATTATCAAATTACTCCATTAACCGATCGATTAAATTATTGTTCATCGCCCATTAATAATTTTGGCTGGCATTTAACAGTTGAAAAATTATTAAATATTGAAACGCCTAAGCGTGTGGATTACATGCGCATCATCATTATGGAGTTGGCAAGAATTTCTGATCATTTAATTTGTAACGGAATTTTGGGAGTAGATACAGGTGCCTTTACCGGTTTCTTGTATTTGATGCAAGAGCGTGAAAATATTTATGAAATTTACGAAGAGATTTGCGGTGCAAGGTTAACAACAAACTTTGGTAGAGTGGGTGGTTTCGAAAGAGATTTCAACGACATTGCGATTTTAAAAATTAAAAAGTTTTTAGCAACCTTCCCAACCGTAATGAAATCTTTTGAAGATTTATTCAATAGAAACAGAATCTTCATTGATAGGACAGTTGGCGTTGGCGCTATTAGTGCCGAAAAGGCATTGAACTATGGCTTTACAGGCCCTTGTTTGAGAGCAACAGGTGTAGACTACGATGTACGTACTGCAAATCCATATTCTTCTTATAACGAATTTGATTTTGAAATTCCAGTTGGAACAAATGGCGACACTTACGATAGGTACATGGTAAGAAACGAAGAAATTTGGCAGAGCTTAAGATTGATTGAACAAGCATTGGCAAAAATGGAAAAAGAACCAAAAGGAATTTTCCATGCCGATGTACCCGCATATTATTTACCAGAAAAACAGGATGTATATGCTAACATGGAATCACTTATTTATCACTTTAAAATTGTGATGGGTGAAGTTGATATGCCTAAGGGAGAATTGTACAACGCAGTAGAAGGTGGTAATGGAGAGCTCGGTTTTTATTTAATCTCTGAAGGCGGCAGATCGCCGTACAGACTGCATTTCAGAAGACCATGCTTTATTATTTATCAGGCATTTGCTGAGATTGCAAAGGGATCTTTGTTATCGGATGCGATTGTTACAATGAGTAGTTTAAATGTAATTGCAGGCGAGTTAGATGCCTAATATATTTTTTAAAAACACAAAAAATAATTAAATGAATTTAGCATTTTCAGAACAAGCATTGGCGCTATCAAAAGAGCTAATGAAAAGATATCCGGAAGGAAAACAAAAATCTGCATTGATTCCAATCTTGCACATTGCGCAAGCAGAATTTAATGGTTGGTTGAGTTCAGATGCCATGGATTATGTAGCAAGTGTTATTGGCATTAAACCAATTGAGGTTTATGAAGTAGCATCTTTCTATTCCATGTTTAATTTAAAACCAGTTGGCAAATGCGTATTAGAAGTTTGCCACACCGGACCTTGTGCGATTAATGGCGCAGAGGGTTTAATCGCTTATTTAGAGAATAAACTAAACATAAAAGTGGGTCAAACCACTACAGACGGCATGTTTACCTTAAAAGCGGTAGAATGTTTGGGTTCTTGTGGGTCTGCACCAATGTTACAATGCGGTGTAAATTATTACGAAAATTTAACCAACGAAAAGACAGACGATTTGATTAACAAATTAAAAACGGAAAACCGTTTACAGTCTTATACAGATATTAAATAATCATTGATGTTACGCGCACTTATCCTACCAGCAAAATATCGTTTCTTAAATAAATTATTTAAGCAAGGCGAATTTGTATTGTTAGATATTGGCGCAGGTAATAATTCTGCATCTAAAACAAAAAAGTGGTTTCCAAATTGTGAATACCACGGATTAGATTTAAATAAAAATTACAACAACGACGAAAATGATTTCAAACAAATGAAATCTTTTTACGAGTTGAACTTAGAAGAATTAAACTTAGCCAGTGTGCCAAATTCTCATTTTGATTTTATCATGATGGCACATGTGGTAGAGCATTTAAAAAATGGAGATGAGGTGTTGGTGAAACTGTTAGACAAGCTCAAACCCGGTGGTTACTTGTATGTAGAGTACCCTGGCATTAAATCAACTCAATTGCCACGCATGAATGGCACTTTGAATTTTTTTGATGACGACACACATGTAAGAATTTATACATTAACGGAATTATACAATTTATTTTTAAAAAATAATACAACAATTATCAAAGGAGGCACCAGAAGATATT